>PUMS01000192.1 GCA_003551485.1 Phycisphaeraceae bacterium
ATCGACGGCACGCTGCTGGTCACCGGCGGCGCCGGCAGCCGGTCGATCCGCCGCGCCCTGGTCGAGATGTTCGGTCCATCCATCCGCTGGGGCGGGGTGGAGCCGGGTACGCCCGATCCGCTGATCTACCGGGCGCTGCTGGAATACAACGGGCGGCTCGATGCGCTGGATCGCCACGAGCAATACCGCCGCCGCTACCTGGCACTGCTGGCGGGGGAACTGGAGCGCTGCGCGGCGGAGGTGCGGGTGCTGCCCGGCGTTGGGCAGGTGCTCAGCCGCCTCGACCGCTGCGCGAATGTGGCCGTGGGGCTGCTTTCAGGCAACTACCCCGAGGCCGCGGCGATGAAGCTGAAGGCCGCGGGCCTGGACCGCCGCCACTTCGAGGTCGCTGCCTTGGCCGAGGATGATTCGCCGCGCGAGGCGATGCTCAGGCGGGCGGTGGCCGCGTTCGCGCGGCGGGAGGGAGCGGCGGTGGCGCCGGCATCGGTCATCACCGTCGGCGACACGCCGCGCGATGCCGCCTGCGCAGCGGCCTGCGGCCACCGCTGCCTGGCGGTGGCCACGGGCATGTACGGCCCCGACGCCCTGCGCCACGCCGGCGCTGACCGTGTGGTCAGCGACCTGACCAACCTGGCGCCGCTGCTGGAGCTTCTCGATGGGGCTGCGCGCTGAACACGCGGAATGGCCGACACTCGCGGGCAATGCTCCCGGCCCCCGCCGCGGCCTGCGGGTTGCGGTGTCACCGATCCGCCAGCGCAGCCGCTGTGTCGGCCACCGCCGCCGCGGGTGGCGGCTGACGCCGCACCAGGCGGCCGTCGATGACCATCTCACCACTGCGGGTCACGGGCATATCGATCTCGAAGCGCGCGATCGGCTCCCCGGCCGGTTCGTGGCCGATAGCAATCGCATCCAACTGTGAATCAAGCATTTGCAGGCTCCCGGGATGCCCACGGCGCCGCCTCGACCCGCAACGACTCGGGCCCGGCCGCGACCGGATGCAATCACGATCCGGTCGGCGCGCACGATGAACATCCCCCTGAAGGCATCGGTTGGCGAATGCCCCCGACTTGAATCCCGGGCCCAAGTTGGCCGCATGCCCGCACGGCGGGCCGCTCAGAGCTCGACGTAGCTCATCGTCTCGCGGGCAGGCTCGCGGGTCACGGGGTGATAAACATCGCTGGTGAACGGCTCGCCCATCTGCCGGCGGATCGCTTCGCCATCGAAGCGGGCCGGCTCGGACAGCTCCGCCGCGGCCAGCAGGTCCAGGGCGGTCTGGCCCTCGGGCTGGGCGAACTCGATGGGGGCGATGGCCGCCTCGAAGCTCTGGAGCCGGCCGTGGATGTTCTCGAACGTGCCGCCCTTCTCCGCCCAAGTGACCGAGGGAAGGAGCACCTCCGCCGCGTCGGAAAGACCGCTCTGCAGCGTGTCCAGCAGCACCACCTGGCGGCGGCGGCACGCGGCGGTGAGCTCTTTAGTGACCCACTCGCTGGGGTAGTTTCCCGTCAGCAGCATGGCCGCGGTGGGCGAGCCCTTCTCACCGAGCCCTGCCACGAAGGCATCGAAGTCCAGGATGCGGTCGGCATCGCCGCTCAGCGCTTCGAGCACCCGGCGCACGCCGCGCCGGTTGGGGCACTTCTCGGCATGGACCGTATAGCCGCCGGGGAAGGTCTTGTCCTCGCCATGCACGGGCACGGGACCCATCGCCAGCACGGCCTTGGGATCGATCCCGAGGATGAAGCGGCCCAGCAGGTGTGCCTCCTCGCAGGTCAACATCGGGCTGACCATCAGCGCCAGGCTGCCTTCACCCTTCTCCTGCACCGTCTTGCGGAGCAACGTCGTTGCGGCTTCGATCGCTCGGGGCCAGTCGATGTCCACCTGCACGCCCATGTTCATCCGCCGCGGCTGGGTCAGCCGGGCATCGCTGTGGATGAACTTCCAGCCGTAGCGGACCTCATCGCTGATCCACCACTGGTTGACCTCGAGGTTGGTCCGCGGCTTGATGCGGTAGATGCGGCCCTCGTTGTGGTGGATCCAGATGTTGTCCCCGCCGGCGGTGATGCCGTCGATCGAGGGCGCTTCCTTGAGCAGCCAGACACGCTGAGCGAAGAGAAAGTCCTTGTCCAGCAGCGCCCCGACCGGGCAGAGGTCGATCACGTTGCCCGACAGCTCGTTGTTCACCGGCCGGCCGGGGAAGATGTCGATCTGCTCCTCGGCCCCGCGGCCGAAGGTGGCCAGCTCGCCCGTGCCCGTGACCTCGCGGGTGAAGCGCACGCAGCGGGTACACATGATGCAGCGGTCGGCGTAGAGCAGCACGTGGTCGCCCACATCCTTCTTGGGCTGCTTGATCTTGTCCTCGACGAAGCGTGAGCCGGCGCGGCCGTAGCGGTAGCTGTAGTCCTGGAGGTAGCACTCGCCCGCCTGGTCGCACACGGGGCAGTCCAGGGGGTGGTTGACCAGCAGGTACTCCATCACCGCCTTCTGGTTGGCGATGGACTTGGGGCTCTGGGTGTAGACCTCCATGCCGTCGGCCGCGGGCGTCTGGCAGGTGGGCAGCAGCTTGGGCACGAGCTCGAGCTTGCCCTCGTTGTGCGGGTTGGGCTGGGCGACCTCGGCCAGGCAGATGCGGCAGCTTGCCACGATCGAGAGGCTCGGGTGGTAGCAGTAATGGGGAATCTCGATGTCGCTGTCGAGCGCCACCTGGAGGACGGTCTTCTTGCCGTCGAATTCACATTCCTTGCCGTCAATCGTAATCCGTGGCATGACAAAGCTTTCCGAATCAAAAGGGCGGGTGCCCCATCGCGTCTGGGGCCCTATCATAGCGGCCTTATCCAACAGCGGCGAGCACGGCCGCGCCGCAGGGGTATGGACACGTTTCGCGGGCCCCTTGCTGCTCACACGCCCCGCGGGGTGGCTTTCATGCGCCGTCGGTCACCCGTGGCAGTGAAGACCGCCCGCAGTGCAGGGCGGCCTGCTTGGCCGCTCTCCCATCGGGCCCACCGGGGGATGTGCCGTTTCGGCCGGGCCCGGTCGCCCCGACGGGCCGCTAGAATCGTCAGCATGAGAGAACCCCATTCCGATTCCTCACCTGTCATGCGCCCGCCCCCGCCGCGGATAACCATCCGCACGTTGCAGGAACGGGCGCGGTCCGGGCCGCCGTTTGCGATGCTCACCTGCTACGATGCGACCACCGCCGGGCTGCTAGTTGCGGGGGGTGTGGATGTGCTGCTGGTGGGCGACACCGCCGCGCAGATGATCCTCGGCCACGACTCGACGCTGCCGGCGGGCATGGACTTCATGGTCGAGATCACCGCCGCGGTGCGGCGGGGGGCGCCGGGGGCGCTGGTCATGGCCGACATGCCCTTTGGCAGCTACCAGTGCGGCGATCATGCGGGCATGGCCAACGCCACGCGGTTTGTCAAGGAGGCGGGGGCGGATGCGGTCAAGCTCGAGGTCGACGGCTCGATGGGCCCGCTGGTGGGGCGGATGGCTGCGGCGGGGATTCCCGTGGTGGCCCATATCGGCTCGCGGCCGCAGCACATCCGGGCCAAGGGCGGCTATCGTTCCGCAGGCCGCCACCGCGCCGAGGCCGACCGGATCGTCGAGGATGCCGCGGTCATGCTCGATGCCGGTGCCAGCATGCTGCTGATCGAGGCCGTGCCCGCCGAGGTCAGCCGCCGCGTGGTCGAGTTGACCCCGCCCGACCCGCAGACGCCGGTGCCGGTTATCGGATGCGGGGCGGGGCCGGCCTGCCACGGCCACGTGATCGTGCTGCACGATCTGCTGGGCCTGACCGACTGGCACCCGCCCTTTGCGCCGCCCATGGCGCAACTCGGGGCCGCAATCCGCACCGCGGCGGGCCAGTGGGCCGAACTTGTCCAAAGCGGGCGGTACCTGCGCGACGATCATCCCTACCGGATGGCCGACTGAGCCCGCCCGCCGCCACCGGGGTAGACCGGAGCCCGCATCCATGCCCTCACCCTCATCCAGCGACCGCCCCCGCCCACTCAACGCCGACCACTTCGGGCCGGCCATCCTGCTGCTCGCGGCGCTGATCATCGTGCTGATCGTCGGGCCGCAGGCGGCCTACCGCATCGAGTACGCCTCGCGACACGCCCAGACCGAACAGGCCCGCCACGAGCTGGCCGCCGATGGTCAGGTGCTGGCGTCTCTGAGCCATTCGTTCACGCAGGTGGCCCGCAGCATCGAGCAGAGCGTGGTGCACATCACCGTCTTCCGCCGCGCTGCGGGCACGCGCGACCGCGGCGATGGCCCCGCGCCCCGGCCGCGCCCCGACGGCAGCGGTTCGGGCTGGGTCTTCGCCCACGATGATGGCGAGGGCCGCACCCGCCACTACATCCTGACCAACTACCACGTGGTCAGCGGTGCCGAGCGGATCGTGGTGCGGTTCAAAAACCGCCAGGAGCGCCAGGCCACGCTCTACGGCAGCGATCCCAAGACCGATGTGGCGGTGCTCGAGGTCGATCAGCGGCTGATCCCCGCCGCGATCGCCACCCAGCCGGCGCAGCAGGGCGACATCGTCTTCGCCTTCGGCTCACCGTTCCACTTCGACTTCTCGATGAGCCAGGGCGTGGTCTCGGCCACCGGCCGCCACCCCGGGGTGCTGCCCGAGGGCAGCTACGAGAAGTTCATCCAGACCGATGCCGCCATCAACCCCGGCAACTCCGGCGGGCCGCTGACCAACGTTCGCGGCGAGGTGGTGGGCATGAACACCGCCATCGCCACGCGCGACGGCAGCTTCTCGGGCATAGGCTTCGCCATCAGCGTCGACCGGGTGATCCACGTGGCCGACCAGATCATCCGCCACGGCCGCGTCGCCCGCGGCTTTCTGGCCGTGACCATCCGGGATGTGGATGCCGACGAGGCCGCCGACTTCGGCTTCGACGAGCGCGGCGTGCTGGTGCTGGAGGTGGTCGAGGACGGCGCTGCCGAACGCGCCGGGGTGCGGCCGGATGACATCATCACGCACGTCAACGATGTGCGCATTCACGATGCCGAGGACCTTCGCAACCTCATCGCCGACTTCCTGCCCGGCACGCGCGTGACGCTGGGCCTTGCCCGTGACGGGCAGACCGAGCGCATCGAAGCCAGGCTCGATGAGCTGCCCGATGACCCCCGCCAGGCCCTGCGCGGCCTGCGGCGGCCGATGCCGCAGGAGACCGAATCCGGCCATGAACTGCTTCGCCGCCTGGGCATGACACACGTGGGACAGGTCTCCCCCCGCGAGGCGCTTCGGCGCGGCCTGGCGCGTCACGATGGGCTGCTGCTCTACGAGGTGCGGCCCGACTCGCCCGCCACCGATGCCGGGCTCGAGCCGGGCATGCTCATCGTCGCCGTGGGCGAGCAGCCCGTGCGGACACTGTCCGGGCTGATCGAACAACTCGAATCGGCCAGCGGCCGCAGCGTCCGCATCACGGTCCACAGCGGCGGCCGCGACCAGAACCTGCTTCTGCGCCTCGTGCCGCGCTGAGGCGGGGGGGTACCGAAGTTGAGCAGCAGACACGGGAAAGCGATGCATCCCGAAGCGCACATCAGGCCACCTCGACGGCGCTGGCGGCTGTGGGAGCGATGCGCATTCACGCTTGCTCGGGCGTGCTCAGGTAGACGTCAGGACGGACCACCGGCACTTGCGATCGGCGAAAGCCCGGCAGGTCCCGCGTGACCAGGTGGCTGGCGCGACCTCGCAGCGCGCAGGCGTGCTGCATCCCATCCTCAAAATCCCCGAATCCCGAGTCGATTGCCTGGTGAATGATCTGGGCGTCTACCTCGACGATTTCGAAGATGTCACGCATCCCCTTGATCGCCCGCCGAGCGGCACGTTCGCCGGCCTCATGCCGCACGATGAAATACACGAAGTTGAAGCTGATCGCCGACACCAGACCGACGACCTCGCGGCGCTCGGCCATCGACCACAACGCCGTGGCATCGTCGGCGAAGGGCTCGCGGTCCAGCAGGTGGTCGAGCAGGACATTGGTGTCGAGAAACAGCCTGTGGCTCATCGCCGACCCTTGTCAAGGATCGCTGCTTCGTACAGCTCCCGGTCGCTCTTGCTCGAGGACACCTTCGCCAGGCCGCGGAGGCGGCGGGTGATGGGCGCTGGCTTGGGGTGCGGTGGGCGCGGGGCGCTCATGCGGTTGATGTACTGGCTGAACATCGCCGACACACTGGTGCCGCGTGCCGCGGCGAGCCGCTTGGCCTTCTCGATGACAGCCTTCTCGGCACTGAGGGTGAGCTTGGGCATGACGGCATTCCGATACGTATTGTACTATATCAACTATACGTATCAACGGGCCCGGCGTCAAACACCGGCTGGGCACGGGGGGGGCGGCGGATGGGCCCGGTCATGGACGGCCGCTTCAGTCTGCCGGGTGGGATGGAGTCGTGGCGTGCTGGGAATCAGCCGAGCAGGTGCGAAAAGTCCGGGGCCAGTACGGCTAGTTTGCCCGTTTCATGAGACCGGAAATACACCGTGGGATCGAAGCAGCCCTCCGTCAGAAGCAGCACAAGGTGGTCGCCGAAGCCGTTCTGCGCAATGGAGATGGCGTTGGCCGGAAAGCCCCGCCACTTCCTGGCCTCGCCGGTCTTCCTCAGGATGTCGTTGCAGGTGCGGCGAAGGCGCTTTCTGTCGCTGCGGTCGAGGATGGGGTTCAAGTCCCAGATGTCATCGGGTGTTTCGACCTGGCCGCCGTTGTCGGCCATGAGCAACCGCCGCAGCGACTCGGGAAGGCGTGCTCCCAGCTTCCGTTCCGCTTCCTGAACGAACCGTTCATCAACTGGAAATCGCCTGGACAACTCCTGTGCCGCAGGGCGATGAATCATACAGACATTATACAGCCACGCCCCTGCCAGCCGGAGGCGGGCAACGCCGTGAACGGGTACCTGCGCACGCGGGATGACAACCCGTGCGTGATATTGCCCGAAGAAAAGGGGAAGGGGCACCCTTCGTCCATCACTCGCCGATGACCTTGACCAACACGCGCTTGGGGCGGTGGCCGTCGAACTCGCCGTAGAAGATGCGCTCCCAGGGGCCCAGGTCCAGCCGGCCGTCGGTGATGGCCACCACCACCTCGCGGCCCATGACCTGGCGCTTGTGGTGGGCGTCGGCGTTGTCCTCGCCCGTGCGGTTGTGGCGGTAGACCTGCGGCGAGGGGTCGAACGGGGCCAGCTTCTCCAGCCACTTCCTGTAGTCCTCGTGCAGGCCCGGCTCATCATCGTTGATGAACACGCTGGCGGTGATGTGCATGGCGTTGACCAGCACCAGCCCCTCGCGCACACCGCTCTGCTCGACGATGCGGGCCACCTCGCCGGTGATGTGGACAAAGTCCATGCGGGCCGGGACGTTGAACGTGAGATACTCGGTGCGTGACTTCATGACGATCGCCTCCGAAGAGCCCCGATCATCGCCCCTCAGCCACCGCCCCGCAACCCCGGAAGCCCGCAACCCCGGAAGCCGGGCGTGACCGAACCACCGTGCCATGGGGCGCGGCCGGCCCGGTCGCTCCGGGGGCCGTAGCCGGCATGCGTCCGAGCCGGCCGCGCTCCATGGCACCGCGCTGCCGGAGGTTTCCCGGACGACTTGCGGTGCAGACCTGCGGTGTGCTCGGCGCGGCTATAGTGAGGGGTGAGGCGAGACCCGCCGCGTGGTGGGGCCGCCGAGGGATGAACGCAACTTTACAGAAAGGGGACCTCCCATGCGCAACCACCCGATATTCCGCCAGACGCTGGCTGCCGTGTGCATACTCAGCTTCGCCTGTCTTGCCGTACCCGCCGCATTGCGTGCCGATACGGCTCCTCTGGCCGATCGTGTGCCCGGTGATGCGCTGATCTATGCCGGGTGGCGCGGCGTGGATGACATGGGGCCGGGCTATGCCGAGAGCCACCTCAAGGCCGTGCTCGAGCGCTCACACTTTCGCGAGCTGACCGAGCGGGTCATCCCCGGTCTGATCGCCGCCGGGGTCGAGCAGGAGGGTATCGTCGAGGAGGCCGAGGCCGCCTCGGCGATGGTGCAGCCGCTGCTCGAGGCCGCTTGGAGGCATCCGGTGGCCTTCTACTTCGGCGGGCTGGCGATGGATGAGCAGCTTGGCCCCATGCCGCGGGCGGCCATCCTCTGCCAGGCCGGCGATGAGGCCGCCGCCCTGCACGAGAAGCTCGAGCAGTTGCTGGCCGATGTGCCGCCGGGCGGGCCGCCGATCGACATCGAGCGACGGGCGGGCCTGGTGGTGCTGAGCATCGGCCCGATGGAGCATGCCCACCGCGCGGCGATGGGGCTCGTCGATGCCGATGCCGATGCTGAGGCCGATGCCGACATCGGGCGCCTTACCGACCGGGCCGCGTTCAGGCGCGGGCTTGAGCGGACGCTGGCAAGCCCCGTGGCCGCAGCGCATGTGAACATCGAGGGCCTGCTCGAGCTGGTCGATCGCCTGGCCGAGATGCGCATCGAGGCCGCGGCCGAGTGGGATGCCCCTCCGCCGCAGGATGTCCAGCAGTTCATGATGATGAAGCAGGTGCTGGGGTTGGACGGCTTCAAGCACGCCACGGCGGCCATGGGCTTCGACGGTCGGGAGTGGGGCACGCGGGTCTTCATCGCCGCGCCGGCACCGCGGCGGGGGCTGGGGGCGCTTTTCGACCCGCGGCCGCTGCCCGATGAGCTGATGCAGGCCATCCCCGCCTCCGCCATCAGCGCCGGAGGCGCGCAGTTCGACCTGGCCCGGCTGTTTCACGAGGTGCAGCGCGGCCTGCGGCAGATCGACCCGCAGGCCGAGGCGCAGCTCGAGGCGGCGATGGATGACATCGCCGAGCAGTTGGGCGTGCGGCCGATGGAGGATGTCTTCGCCGCCCTGGGCCCGGCCTGGGCCTGCTACCGCGACCCGGGCGTGGGCGGCGAGGGGCTGGGCGGCCTGGTGGTCGTCAACCGGCTGCGGCAGCCCGAGCGCATCGAAGCCGCCATCGAGAAGCTGGTCCCCATCGCCAACGCCGCCCTAGCCGAGCACGGCCCGCCCGATGGCCGGCTGCACATCCGCAGTGAAGAGATCGACGGCACGAAGGTCCACTACCTGGCCCTGCCCCTGGTCAGCCCCGCCCTGGCCGTGCGCGACGGCAACCTCTACATCACGGCCTTCCCCGAGATGGCCGCCGCCGCGGCCCACCACGTGGCCAGCGGCGGGATGCCGCTGCTGCGGCGTCAGTCGTTTATCGAGCTTCGCCAGCGCCTCGGCGTCGAGCAGCCGGGGGGCTTCTATTACGCCGACACCCCGCGGCTGCTCAGCCGCGTGTACCCCACGATGGTCGCGGGCACGCGCGTGCTGCTGGGCGCGGCGGACATGATGGGTGTGGAAGAGGTGCCCGCGACTATCCTGCCACCGCTGTACCGCCTGCGGCCGCACATCGGCCCGTCGGCGATGTTCACCTGGGCCGATGATGAGGGCTTCTACCTGCGTGCCATCGAATCGGTGCCGGGTGCCGGCGCACTCGGGGCGGCCGACGGCGGCATGGCCGCGCCGATGTTGGTCGGCATCATGCTGCCGGCCGTCGCCTCGGCGCGGCAGGCAGCGCAGCGGGTGACCAGCCTCAACAACGCCCGCCAGATCGCCCAGGCTTCGCTCATCCATGCACAAGATCACCGTGGTCAGGCGCCACCGAACCTCGCCGTGCTCATCGAGGAGCACTACATCATGCCCGATGCCCTTTTTTCGCCCGGTATGGAACGGGCAGTGCCTGGCCACCTCGAAGGCGAGCAACTGGCCCGATGGGTCGATGAGCACGCTTCGTACATCTACCTCGGCGAGGGTGTGAACTTCGACCGCATCGGCCAGCCCTTCCGCTTCATCATTGCCTACGAACGTCCCGAGCACGCGCCTGCCCCCGGCGAGATCGCCGTGGCCTTCGCCGACGGCCACGTCCGCAGCCTGCCGGTGCATGAAGCGAAACAGATGATTGACAGGCAGTTGGAGGGCCAACAGGACCAGAACCGCCGCGCCCCCGCGGCGCCGCGCTGATCTGCGCACTGCCGGCTCTGACTCCCCTCTCCCACCGGGAGAGGGGCCGGGGGTGAGGGTAGATTCGGACCTGCATCGGGAGTCCGCCCTCACCCCAGCCCTCTCCCAATGGGAGAGGGAGACGGAAAGGGAGCGGGAGATTTCGGGGGTCTCAATCGGCGTCGGCCGCGGTTGGCGCCGGCTGCACAGCGCCCATGAAGGGGGTGTCCCCCTTGGTGCGCTCGCCGTTGCGCCAAGTCTCGACGCGGCCGATGAGGATGTGGCCGATCGCCCGGCCGCGCAGCTCGAAGCGGTAGTCGCCGGTTCGCGGGCCGCGGCTGGTGTCGACGGTGCCGCGGATGGTGGCGCGGAAGGCATCGCCCTCGAAGCGGGCGGTGGCGTTTTGGAAGCGGCCGGTCCAGCCGCCTTTGTTGTTGCTCATGCTGCCCTCATCCGCCTCGCCGTCGGTAGTGGTGAAGCTGACGTACACCCGCCGCAGCCAGGGTGCGCCCTCGTTGACGCCATCTTCGAGCTTGAGGTTGAACCGCGCAGGCTCCGGCCGGGCGGGCGCTGCATCGATGCGGCCGATGACACCGCCCTCGACCGCCTCCTCACCGAAGCGGCCCCCGAAGCGCCCGCTGACAAAGCCATGCGCGCCCCTGGCGTCGATGCGATACCGGGCCGCCACGGGCCGGCCATCGTCCGGCACGTAGGCATCGGGGTTCATCGTCACCGCCAGCTCGCCGCGGATGTGACCATCCTCACCCATCACCAGGCCGGAGGCATCGACATCGTGGAACATGTGGTTCCACCGCCCGCTGTAGGCCACGCCATCTCCGAACCCGCCCCCGCCCCCGGAATGGGGCAGGTAGATGTTGAGCTGGCGGCCGCCCTCGACGGCGCCGAGCAGCTCGATGTTGTAGATCGCATCGTCGATGGGCGCTTCGGCCAGTGCGGTGAACGTGCCGCGGAAGCTGCCGCCGGGCGCCTCGCGGCCATTGACCCGCTTGGAAAACGTCCCGCCCGCCTGATCGCCCACGATCGTGCCGTCGAAGCGGAACGCGTATTCATCGCCGCCGGTCTGTCGCACGCTCACGCTGCCGGTGAGCGGGCCCTGACCGGGCTGAAGCTGCACATCGGTGACGATGGCCTCGAAGTAGTTGACCTGACTGCCATCGCCGTGGCCGCGCATGCCCGCGTAGACGACCCGGCCATCGACCAGCCCGATGCGCAGCAGCCCCCGCCGCGCCCACACGCTGCCAGTCAGGTCCTCATCGCCCGCGGCGTTGGCCATCTCGATATCCAGCAACATCCGCCGGCCCGGCTTGGCCGGCGGTGAGACCTCGCCCCGGACCGCACCGGCAACGGGTTGTTCATCGCCATCCACGCCCACCTTGTACCCGCCCTCGAAGCGGCCGTCGAAGCGGCCGTCGAAGCGGCCGTCGCGAAGGGTGGCATCGATGCGGTAGATGCCGGTGGCGGGCCGGCCGGGTGGCGGGTTGTAGCCATCGCTGCGCAGTGCGATGCGGAGCTCACCGCGGAGGCCATCGCCACGGCGTTTCAGGCCGGCGGCATCGACGCCGTGGGCCGTTCGGTTGAACCGCGGCGAGACGGCCAGCGCATCGCCAAAGCCGTGTTCACTGCGGTCGTGCATGTAGACGGTCAGACCCCGCCCGTCCGGCAGGGCGCCATCGAGCTCGATGCGGAGCAGGGAGGCTGGCTCCCCCGCCTCGCCCGTGCCCGCCGTCCCCGAGGCGCCTGTCTCCGCTGCCGATACGCCGGTGGCGCATGCCAGAAGCAGCCCGATGCCGATCGCCACCAGTGCAACCGGAGATGATGCCGGTGCCATGGGTTGAACCATTGCCGACTCCTTGAAGGAACCCGCCATGGCGGTTCAACGCCGGACGGGGCGTTGGCATTGCCGCGGTTTACGTTTCGGTGGCCTCAATGCCCAGGTCTTTGACCTTCTTGTTGAGTGTGTTGCGGTTGATACCCAGGAAGTCGGCGGTGCGGGTCTTGATGCCGCCGTTGTGCTCGAGGGCCTCGGTGATGAGGCGACGCTCGACCTCGCTGATGACCATCTCGTAGATATGGCCCTCGTGCGGGGCGAATTGCCGGATGGCGTGGCCGGCCAGGTTCGATGCCAGGGCCTCGAGCGATTCATCCTGCGCCTCGCCGCGCACCTGCTGGGCGAACATGCGGATGGTCAGTGGCAGCAGGTCCTCGGTGAACTGCTCGCCCTGCGACAGGACCACGGCGCGCTCGATGCAGTTCTCCAGCTCGCGCACGTTGCCCGGCCAGGGATAGCGCAACAGGGTGTTGAGCACGTCGCGGCTGATCTTGGCCAGGTTGCGGCCGTTCTCGGTGTTGTAGCGGTCCAGGAAGTGGTCGATGAGCCGGGGGATGTCCTCGCGTCGGGCGCGCAGCGGCGGGATGTTGATGGTCACCACGTTGAGCCGGTAGTAGAGGTCCTCGCGGAAGGTGTTCTTGCGAACCTCCTGCTCGAGGTCGAGGTTGGTCGCGGCGATGACGCGAACGTTGATGCGCACCGTGCGGTGGTCGCCCACGCGCTCGAACTCGCGCTCCTGGAGCACCCGCAGCAGCTTCACCTGGAGCTGGGCCTCGAGCGTGCCGATCTCATCCAGGAAGATCGTGCCGCCATCGGCGGCCTCGAACCGCCCCACCTTGTCGCGAACGGCGCCGGTGAAAGCGCCCTTGACGTGGCCGAACAACTCCGACTCGAGCAGTTGCGGGCTCAACGCCCCGCAGTTGATCCGCACCATGGGCTTGTCGCGGCGGTCGGAGTTGTAGTGGATCGCCTTGGCCACCAGTTCCTTGCCCACTCCCGTCTCGCCCAGCAGCAGGATGGTGGCGCGGCTGTTGGCCACCTGCGCGATGGTGGCCAGCACATCCTGCATCGCCGGGCTGGAGCCGATGATGTTGTCGAAGCGGTACTTGCTGTGCAGGTTGCCAAGCAGTTCCTGCTTCTCGGCCAGCATGCGGTCGGTCTCGATCTGCACCTGGTGGTGGATGCGGATGGTCTGGCCGATCGAGCCGGCGATGATCTTTAACAGCCGCGCATCGGCCGCGAGCGAGGCCTCATCGACCAACGGCTTGGTCACGCTCATGGCCCCGACCAGGCGCTCGCCATCCTTCACCGGCACGCAGATGAAGCTGACCGGCCCCTGGCTGGGGCCATCGCTGGGCGGGGCCTGCTCGATGCGGTGGCTGCCGGTGCGGTTGAGAAAGTCGCGGTGATGGTGGATGTCGGCGATGACCTGGGGCTGACCGGTCTGGGCGACGGTACCGGTGACGCCCTCACCGAGCGCATAGCACCCGCGCTGCATCTCCTCTCGCGTCAGGCCGATGGCGGCGACGATGCGCAACTGGTCGGTGGCCGAGTCCATCAGCGCAAGAAAGGCGCGCTGGACGTTGAGCCTGTCGCTGAGCACGGCCATGGCCCGCTGAAACACCTGGCCCATCTCGAGTCCATCGCCCAGAATCTGACTGATCTGCTCGAGGATGTCCAGTTCCTGCTCAGCCCTGTCCAGTGGCTGCCTGTTCACGCGTCACTCCTGGGGGTCGGGGTAGAAGGATCATACCATTCTGCGCCACGGCCGCACACGGAAAGGGCGGTTTGTGGTGACGGAATGAGATGAAAACCGGATTGAGGCGACTGGATATCTCGTGTCGTTAGTGAAATATTGCTGCGGCGGGACACAACCCCAGCGGCGGAGGCGGAGCGGGGGGCGGCCGGGCGCTCAGGCCGGGTCGATGAAAGGCGGCGGGGCGTGATCGGGCACCAGGCCCATGTCCGCGGCCTCGCGGAGGAACTGCTCAACAGCGCGGCGGCCCTGCTCGCCGTAGTCCAGCGTCCATTTGTTGACGTACATGCCCACGAACCGGTCGGCCAGGTCCCCGCCCATGTCGCGGGCATAGTGCAGGGCGTAGCGGATCGCCTCTTCGCGATGGCTCAGGGCGTACTCGATGCTGCACTGAAGGATGCGGCAGACCTCGCCCATCGCCGGCTGGCCCAGATCGCGCCGGATGGCGTTGCCGCCCAGCGGCAGCGGCAGCTTACGTGTCTGCCCCCACCATTGGCCAAGGTCCACCACCAGATCGAGCCCGGCGGCGGCGTAGGTAAGTTGGCCCTCGTGGATGATCAGCCCCGCATCGAACTCACCCGCCGCGACCGCCGGGATGATCCGGTCGAACCTCACCACCTCGTAGCGGGGCACGCGGCGGCCCATGAGCAGCGACAGGGCCAGAAACGCGCTGGTCCGCTCACCCGGCACCGCGATGCGAAGCCGCGGCAGGTCATCCAGGGCGACCCCGCGGCCGGCGGGGGCCACGACCATCGGCCCGTAGCCATCGCCCAGCGAAGCCCCGCAGCGGGTCAGGGCGTAGCGGTCGGCCACGTAGGGGTACTGAGCGATGGACAGGGCGGTGATCTCCAACTCGCCGCGCTGCGACCGCTCGTTGAGCGACTGGATGTCCTCGAGCACGTGGATGAAGCGATAGGGGCCGGTGTCGATGCGCGGCGACCAGGCCTGGCCGCCGGGGCCTTCGCCCTTGGCGAAGTCGGCCAGCGGGTACCACATGAACGCATCATCGGGGTCGGGGCTGTGACCGATGCGAAGGGGAATGGACCGGCCGGGCGCGGCCGAGGTGGCGGCCGAGGCGGCGGCGGTGGGGTTGGGGGTGTGAGAAGCGCTCGGGGGGGGGGTAGGGGTCATGAAGATGGGCTCGGTACGGCTCAGCGTGCCCGGGCTTCACCGGGCAGGCGCACGGCGGGGGCATTGTGAATAATCCGGGCGATGAGGCGGTCCTCCATCGCCACATCGCGACGCACGGCGTGCCAGTAGGGCCCCTCGATACCGCGATCGACAAGCTCGGCCGGTGTCCGGTCGAGGTCGGCCAGCACGCGAAAGCCCTGTGCGGCACCGGTGAGCTGGCGGCCGGGCACCTGCCGTCGCTCGACGACCACCTCGACCCTCAGCCGCAGGCGGCGAGGCGGATCGGCTTCGCCCGGCTGCGCCGGTTGCGGCGGGTCGAAGAAGACGTTGACGATGCGGCGCTGGTCGTTGAAGGTGCTCTCGAGGGCCGAGGCGGGCGTGCCATAGGTGGGCCGAAACGGCTCGAAGACCGTCGGCGCCGCCCGCGGATGGGTGTTGATCCGCCCGAAGCGGTAGTCCATGCGGTTGATGGTGAACCCCTCATCCCGCAGCGTCTTCACCGCCGACTCGAACACTTGCGGATACAGCGCCATCGTGACTGTCGTCGGATTATCCACCGCCGCCGGCCGGGCGGCGCAGCCGAAGGGGGCGGTCAGGGCGAGCGCAAACACGGCTGTGAGAATGAATTTCATGAGGTGAGTCTACAGCGTTCGCGGCAGCAGGTGCAAAGGCTCGCACTGCGAGGCAAGAGAGTGCCGCCTTCCCGTTGCGGGTGCGCCCCATTGGAGCCGACGCCAACAACAGGGCGGGGCCGGCGATGCATCGATTGTGCCGCGCCCTTACCCGAGCTGCTCATTCGCGACACGGGCGATCAGGCTTGGGGGGATGCCGATGTCGGCCACGACGCTGCGGCCGGCGTAGGGCTTGGCGTGGTCGTGGGTCAGGCCGGTTTTCATCGCGGCGAAGGTGACGGTCAGGTCGGCCTCGATGCACGGGTCGTGGGGGCGGCCGGAATCCGGATCGAGGCCGGAGGGGATGTCGATGGCGGCGGTGAGCGCGGCGTGCTCCCGCCGCGCGGCGTTGGCAGCGCGGATGAGCGTGGCCGACCGGCCGCGCGGGGCGCCCGCGGTGCCGGTGCCCAGCAGGGCATCGACAAGGACATGGGCATCGCCCCAGCCCGCCGCCAGGGCTCCGGGCTCATCTTCATCACCGGCGATGGTGATGGGCAGGTCCATGTTCACCGCGATGCGGGCCATGACCGCCGCGTCGCCGCGCAGGGTATCGACCGGCCGCGTGGCCACGATCCGCACCGTGGCGCCCCAGTTGTGCAGGTGGCGGGCGATGACGTAGCCATCGCCGCCGTTGTTGCCCGAGCCGCACAGTATGGTGATTCGCGACCAGCCGACGCCGATGCCCTCGCGCTCGGCCAGCAGATCGAGCACAACGGCGGTGGCGTTGATGCCGGCGTTCTCCATCAGCACGATGCCGGGGATGGCCAGTTCTTTCATGGCCAGTTCGTCCACGCGGCGGGATTGGGCGGCGGTGAGGGGCGGCATGGCAGGGACTCACTCGATGGGCGTGTGGTGATGTGGCAGGGGGGTGTCAGCCACCTACGCCCGGCAGCAGCAGCACGACCACGTGGCAGGCCACCGCGCGGTTCTCGCCGATGGCATCGACCTGCTCGTGCGTCTTGCCCTTGAGGTTGATCCGGGCCGGGTCGGTCTCGAGCAGTTCGGCCAGACGGCTTCGCATCGCGGCCTTGTGCGGGGCCAGCTTCGGCCGCTGGAGGATGAGCGTGATGTCGGCGTTGGCAAGCCGGTAGCCGGCATCTTTCATGCGCCCGACGGCCTCGCGGATGAAGATGGCCGAATCGGCATCCTTCCAATCCGCCTGGTCATCGGGAAAGACCTGGCCGATGTCTTCCTGCCCCAGCGCGCCGAGGATGGCATCGGTCAGGGCGTGAAGCACCACATCGCCGTCGGAATGGGCCGCGCAGCCGCGGTCGTGAGGCACCTCGATGCCACCGAGCACGAGCCGCCGGCCGGCCTCGAGCCGATGCAGGTCGAATCCATGACCGATGCGTGGTTCACTCGATTGCGGCATAAGCAGCTTCAGGGGGTAAGAGGCGCGAGGGTATTGAGGACATCATGGCGTCGGGACGTGGAACGCACCGCCGGAGTGTGAGGGGCAGTTCTTGCGGAGTGGGATTCGGATGTCTCACGCGAAAGCGCGAAGCCGCGAAGGAAGAGAGGGGTGGGCGTTGCGAGGTGTGGCGAAGTTGTTGACGGACACTTCTGCGGCATTGATAGCTCACCATGGCAAAACTGGTTGTGTGATGCATACGGTCCGGACATATCGAGCGCCGGCCTGCCTTCCACGGCTTGCTCACGCGTACCCACACCAACACTTGCTCAAACCCACGCCAGGGCCGCCTTGGCGCGATAGTCCACGACAGGTATCGCCATCCCGTAACCTCGCGGCCTGCGTTCCAATCATCACACCTGCCCGATCCTCAACTTCGCGCCTTCGCGCCTTCGCGTGAGACAAATCCTCCATCCGACACCCCCGCGTCATTTCAGCCCATACTCTCGCAGCTTGCGGTAGAGGGTGCGTTCGCCGATGCCCAGCATCCGGGCGGTGGCTTCGCGGTTGCCGTTGTTGAGCCGCAGGGCGTTGCGGATGGCCTGCTTCTCGATCTGCTCGAGGCTCAGCCCCGCCCCCATCGAGACGCCGCCGACCTCCGTGTCGCCTTCGCTCAGGTCCGGGGGCAGGTGGCGCGGCTCGAGGCGGTCGCCGTCGCAGACGATGACCATGTTGTGGATCACGCTCATGAGCTGGCGGACGTTGCCCGGCCAGTCATGGCGCATCAGCGCGGCCTGCGTGTCCTCGGCGATCTCGGGCGGCTGGCGCTCCATCTGGCGGCTGTAGAACTGCACGAAGTGGCGGGCGAGCAGCGGGATGTCCTCGCGCCGCTCGCGCAGCGGCGGCAGGTGAATCTGCGCCCCCTTGATGCGGAAGTAAAGGTCCTGGCGGAACTTGCCCTCCTTGATCAGCGTATCGAGGTCGCGGTTGGTCGCCGAGATGAATCGCACGTCCACGCGCCTGGCCTCGTTGCTGCCAAGCCGCACCACCTCGCCGCTTTCCAGCACGCGGAGCAGCTTCGCCTGCATCACCAGTGGCATGTCGCCGATCTCATCCAGAAACAGCGTCCCGCCATCGGCGTACTCGAAGCGGCCCTCACGGTCGCGGTCGGCACCGGTGAAGGCGCCCTTCACGTGGCCGAACAGCTCATCCTCGAGGATCGACTCGGTCATCCCCGCGCAGTTGAGCGGCACGAACTGGCGCTTGGCGCGCTTCGAGTTGTTGTGCAGCGCCTGCGCCACCAGTTCCTTGCCCGTGCCGTTCTCACCGGTGATGACCACGGGAATGCTGGTCGGCGCCACCTGGCGCAGCAGGGCGATGACGCGTCGGATGGCGGGCGAGGAGCCGATGATGCCCTCGAAGCCGTACTGCTCATCGAGGCGCTGGCGGAGCTGGGTGTTCTCGCTCTCCAGCGCCACCGCCTGGATGGCGCGCTGGCAGAGGTTGCGGAAGACCTCGAGGTCCAGCGGCTTTTCGATGAAGTCGTAGGCCCCGCCCTTGATGGCCGTCTTGGCCGTGGGGATGTCGCCGTGGGCGGTGACGACGATGGTGTGGGCATTGGTCTGCGTCTTGCGCGCGGTGGCGAGAACCTCGAGGCCGTCCTCGGGCCCGTCCATGACCAGGTCGGTGACGATCAGGTCGAAGTTGCCGTGCTTCATCTCATCTTGGGCCGAGGGCAGGTCGTGGACGATGGTGCAGACGTGGCCCAGCCGCTGAAGCGCCTCGGCCATGACCTCGGCGTGGGCCGCTTCATCATCCACGATGAGCACCTGGGCCGAATAGCCCCGCTCTCCGTCGCGAGGCGTGGCGGAGGCGGCGTTGGGGTTCTCGGCCGCGCTGGGGTCGCGGGCCTGGTTCCTGTCGGAATCGGCCTTCGCGGCGGCAGTGGCGGACGTGGTGGGATGCTGTGAAGGCATGGAGGGCATGATCTTTGCAGCGGTTTGAGCGAGGGTCAATGCAACGACGGGTGTACCGGCGGGCCAACCGTATAATGATCTTATGGACGGCCCCGTGCAACGCCAGCCCACGCCCGCCAGCGACCCCGGATGCGCCCAAGCCCCGTCGCGGCAGGAGGATGCAACCGAGGCGAACCTGGAGCGCAACCGCCCGGCCATCGGCTGCGTGGGCTTTCTCAACAGCCTGCCCCTGATCGATGGCCTCGATCAGGCCGCCGCGCGAGCCCTCGGCGACGCCCGCGGCGGGCGCTGCCGCGTGCATCTGGATGTGCCCAGCCGCATGCTGGGCCTGCTCGAAGCCGGCACCGCCGACCTGGCGCTTTGCCCCATCATCGACTACCAGCGAAGCAGCATCCCCCTGGCGATCTTGCCCGCCGGCGGCATCGCCTGTCATGGCCGGACGCTGACGGTGCGGCTCTACAGCCGCATCCCGCCCGACCGCATCGACCGGGTCCACGCCGACACCGACAGCCATACCAGCATCGTGCTGCTGCGGGTGCTGCTCGACCGCTGCTACGGCCGCCGCCCACATGTGGTGCCGCTGGAGGGGCCGGGGCATCAGCCCGCCGGAGCCTCCCGCGGCAAGGGGTCCCCCCGCAACGGCAACGGCAACGGCAGCGCCCCCGAGGCGATGCTGCTGATCGGCGACAAGGTCGTCACCGCTCCGCCGCCGACCGATCTCTACCCCCACCAGCTCGACCTCGGCGAGACCTGGCGCGAGTTGATGGACATGCCCTTCATCTTCGCCGTATGGATGGCGCGGCCGGGGGCCGAGTTGGGCCACCTGCCCCGCGTGCTGGCCGAGGTTCGAGAGCACAACCTGGCCCATCTCGATGACCTGGTCGCCCGCCACGCCGCGGCCCACGGCTGGCCGGCGGGGCTGGCGCGCCGATACCTGGGCCACTGGCTGCGCTACCGCATCGGCCCGGATGAACTCGAGGCCATGCAGCGGTTCTGGCGCGAGGCACGGGCCATCGGCGCCATCGAGCACATCCGGCCCCTGCAAACGTGGGCGCCCCCGACCGCCGCCGAACCGATCGCCCCAACCCGCGCGAGCTGAGCCGTGCCGCGCCGAACCCGTCAGAACTACCGCTGCCAGCCCCTGGCCGATCTGGCCCGGCAGATGCTCTTCGCACCCGTGGCCACGCGCCGGCGCCAGCTTGGCCGCGCTGAGCAACTGCACGATGAGATCGACCCCGATCACACCTACCCCATCGAGCACATCACCCGCCGCATCACCGGCTACCGGCCCGAGGCGGCCGATGACCGGCTGCTGGTCGGTGAGGCGGTGGGGGCCGACCTTCGCCTGCTGATCGACACCGTCAGCCGCAGCATCGCCATGCCGCTGGATGAGGCCGCCGAGGCCGAGGGAGAAGCGGCCTGCCAGACGCCGCAGCAACTGGCCAGGCGCCTGAACGTAAGCACGAAGACGCTGTCGCGCTGGCGGGGGCTTGGGCTGCGCTGGCGCTGGGTGAAGATGCCCGGTGAGTCGCAACCGCGGCTGGTCTACCCCCAACAGGCCGTCGATCGCTTCCTCCAGCGCCACGGCGACCTGGCCCAGCGGGCCGCCCGCTTCAGCCACCTGCCCGATTCGGTTCGCCAGGCGATCCTGACCCGTGCCCGGCGGATCGCCCAGGCCAGGCCGGTAACGCTCAACCAGGTCGCCCGCCACCTTGCCCGCCGCCTCGGCCGCGCGGTCGAGACCGTCCGGCAGGTGCTCCAGCAGCACGACCGCCAGCACCCGGACACGGCCATCTTCACCGACCGCGATCGGCCCCTGGATTCGCGGCAGAAGCGGCTGATCGCCCGTGCCTGGCGGCTGGGCGTGCCGGTAGCGAAGCTGGTGCGAAGGTTCCACCGCACAAGGGCCACCATCTACCGCGTGGTGGCCGAGCAGCGCGCGGCGGGGCTGCGGCGGTTGGACATCCGCTGGGTCGATTCACCCCTCTTCCACCGCCCTGATGCCGATGACCTGCTCCTGGCCCCCGAGCCCGAAGCCCCCCCGGAAGAAGCCCCC
>PUMS01000407.1 GCA_003551485.1 Phycisphaeraceae bacterium
CCCGCCATACCTGCGCATCGCAGGCGCCCCGCGCCGCTTCTGCCCCGGCCACAAGCGCCCTGGCGGGGCCGAGCCCGGCGTCGATGGTCAACTCACCAGACGCCACGTCGGCATTGGCATCGGTTTGCGCGGCCTGGTCCAGCCACTGCCGCGACAAAGCGTGGGCGTTGTAAACGAAGTGTTTCAGCAACGTCACGTACGGCCTCCATCGGGCAGCATGGGGGGGACGATGCTGCCGCACCTCCCCGCCCGCATGAGTCTACCGCCGCCGCCCGGCAGCGTGAACGGTGTAACGATTGGCCCCTGCACGCTCCAGCCTCGCCCCCCTACCGGATGATGCGGCCTTCCTCGCGGTCCTTCTCATCACCTTCGGGAATGTTGCCATCCTCGGCAGGCTCGACCTCGAAGACGCGCACGTTGTCGAACCAGTATTCACCCGGCGGCCAGTAGGCGTAGAGCATGATGCGGATGTAGCGGACGTTCTCGGTGATCTCGCGGTTGTTGGGGTGGCGAGGCTGTTTGTGGGTGTAGGTTCGCCACTGGTCGCTGCCGCCGACGGGGAACCAGGTGGTGTAGCGGTAGCGCATGCGGTAGCGGATGGGGCGCCCCTGGTCATCGTGGTTCGGCTCATCCCGAGCCTCGCGGAAGACCTGCTGCACCGCCGGCTGCTCATCGCCGAAGCTCAGCGGCAGCTTCTTCTCATAGCCGCGGATGAACACCTTCGCCGACCCGCCGCGGGCATCCACGTACACCCGGTAGGCGCCGCCGGGCTTGACCGGGATGTAGTCCGACCAGAAGAAGCCGCCGTCGAGGCCGGCGATGGTGTTGTCCCGCGGCGGGCGCGTGGCCTGCTTGTCGGGCACCCTGTCCAGGCCGGCGCCGCGGACGTAGCGCTCGACCCACCAGCGGTAGGCCTGCGCCTGGTTGACGTCGGTGTCGATGCGGATGACCTTGCCGCGATCCTCATCCACCGGGCAGTCCATCCAGGTCATCACCAGGCCATCGGGCCGCTGCCAGTACCGCGGGCCATCGTCTTGTTCGTTGATCCGGCTGAAGTCGCCGTTGCGGATGAGGTTCTCACCGTCCCCCGGCGGCGGGGGCGCGCCTTCGGGGCGCAGTGGGATGTCATCGCCGTCCGCGGTCTTGTCACCGCCATTGGCATCCTGGTTCGCTGATGCTTCATCGACCGCATCGGGCTCGGCCTGCTCAGCGTAGAGTGCATTCGGCGCTGCCAGCAGCAGCGCGGCAACTGCGATGGTGAGCGGAGTGTCGATGCATCGAATCATGGTTCATCCTCCAGCTTGCCCAGCGCCTCGACGGCGCGGTCGCGCCATGGGCCGGCGATGCCGGTGCGCACCAGGTTTCGCAGGGCCTCAGCGCGGCCATCATCATCGCCAACGT
Source organism: Phycisphaeraceae bacterium (assembly GCA_003551485.1). Taxonomy (GTDB): domain Bacteria; phylum Planctomycetota; class Phycisphaerae; order Phycisphaerales; family Phycisphaeraceae; genus B1Sed10-187. The sequence goes on from PUMS01000407.1 coordinate 1,402, forward strand.
CACCCAGCGCCTCGGCCAGCAGCCATCGGGCGTGGGGTTCAAACTCGCTGCCCTCGCCCAGGGCCACCGCCATCCGCAGGGGCCGAAGCGCGGCGTGGGCCTGCTCGCGCGCCATGGTGAGCCGGCCGCGCCAGTAGAACACCGCCCCGCGTGGGCGGTCGGCGGCGAATCGGCGCTGCCACTGCTCGAGCACCAGCGCGGCATCGCTCAGCCGGCCGCGCTGAAGGTGCTGCGCCAGGGTCTCCGGGATCGCACCCACGCGCGCTGCGCGCACCTGCGGGGGCACGCGAGGGTTGTTAAGGGCCTCGGCAATGCGGTAGTGGCGGTCGGCTTCATCGCGATCGCGGTGCCACAGCTCGACATCACCCATCGCGATGGCCGCATCCTGCATCACCGGCTGGGTCTGGCGGGTGAGGCCGACCTGCTCGAAGGTGGCCTCGGCGCGGCGGTAGAGTCCAGCGGCGCGGTCGCGGTCTTCGAGTTCGATGCCACTGATGCGGATCAGCCGCGCCAGCGAATCGAGCAATCGTGGACCGGGTTCATCGGCTTCGACGGCGGCCTCGAGATGGCGCGCTGCGCGCCGCGCGGCCGCACCGGTCACCGCCGCGGCCCAGGCGGCCTCATCGGTGCCACCGTGGCCGGCGGCCAGGCGATGGGCGGTGATGCGCGCTTCATCATCGAGGTCGTTGCGATCGAGGGCCTCCTCCGCCGCGGCGATGGACCGCTCCCAACGCTCACCCTCGGCCCAGAACCGCGCCAGCTCGATCAGCAGCGGTGTGTGCAGGTCGGGCAGGGAGGCTTGTTGCAGCAGCGGCTCGTAGCGATCGCGGCTGCCGGCGCGGAAGCTGGAGCGCTGTACGTGCTCGACGGTGAACACCTCCAGCGGCCACGCGCGGCGGACGGTGCGGCCGCCGGGCGCACGGGCCTCGAGCTCGATGGTGTAATCGCCCTCTGCAAGGTACACGTGCTCCAGCCGCGCGCCCACAGCGCTCTGGCCATCACCCAGGCGCCAGCGGATGTCCCAGCCGTCGAGGTCCCCGGCGGCCTCGCCCGCATCGGCGGTCAGCCCGAAGCGCGTGTATTGGCCCTGGGCGCGGTCGGCCGGCCAGAGGCTGTCGATCAGCTCGATGCGCGGCATGAGCGTGGGCGCTGGCCGGCCATCGTGGCGGCGCTGGTAGGCCGTGACCGCCGCATCGTGCTGTCGCACAAAGGCTTGTTCGGAAATACCGCCGAAGTGCTCAGCGCCGGGCGGCTTCCAGCCCAGGAAGGCGAGCTGATACAGCAGCACCTCTTCGTGGTAGTACTCGATGTAGTGCAGGCCGGCCTCGAGTTCATGAAAAGCGTTCTTCTCGCCGTAGCGGCCGCGCTCGGCCGTGTGGCGGCCGGGCCAGTGGACGAGTTCTTCACCGTTGATGAAGCTGAAGCTCGCCTCGTTGGAGGCCGTGGCAAAGCCCCAGCGGCCGGCGCGGTCCAGGCGCAGCCAGCCGCGGTAGATGCTGATGTAGTAGTCGGAATGGCCGAAGGGGTTGTAGGCATCGGATATGTTGCGGCGGTAGGCCGCGCCGTCGGGCCGGGGCGATTGGTCGATGAGGCGCTGCATCTGCTCGGGCGTGAGCGGGTTATCCACGTCGCGCGGCCGGCGCAGCGTCGTCAGCACCAGCCCGGCGCGGGGAATCCAGCCCCCCGCCTGCGGGCCCGGCTCGGGCGCGCCGGAGGCGACGCGGCGATGATCGATCACCGCGCGGCGGGGGTCGATCCCGGCCTCGGCATGGCCGAAGTAGATGAAGAACCGCCCCCGCGGCCGCGGCGAGCGGAAGCTGATCAGCGAATCCTGCCGCGGGTGGTGGTAGACAAGCTCATACGGCACCGGCTCGCCATCGGCATCGAAGATGCGGTAGTCGTTGCCATCTTCCCGCACCAGGCCCGCATGCCGGATGCGCACGCCCGCGACATCGACGTCTTCGCTGCCGCCACCGCGGACCTCGACGATCGCCCGGTAGGACCAGTCGGGCAGGTGCCAGGCGGGCCCGGCGGCGGCCGCGGGGGTGGCGGGGATGAGGATGGTCAATACCAGGAATGCCAGGAGGCAGAAGGTCGAACAGCGCAGGCAATGGGCGAGTGGCCATTCTCCCTCTCCCCCCGGGAGAGGGCCGGGGCGAGGGCAGATGCGCGGTGGCCTGTCCGAACCTTCCCTCACCCCCGACCCCTCTCCCAGGGGGAGAGGGCAGTCAAAGTGGCGGCGCGATCTTGCATTCGGAGTGTGGTGCCACATAGGTGTCATCAGTCCTCGCGCGGGTCGATCTCTTCATCGCTGGCGATGGCGGCGTAGTAGGCGCCGACGAGGTCTTCAAAGCCCTGGGGCATGGCCTGGCGGCTGCCGGTGACGATCTGTTGGCGCAGGTCCGGCGGCAGGCTGGGCGCCTTCTGAAGGGCCATCGAGACGGCGGCGTCGACCTGGCTCTGAAGGGCGCGCAGCTCGCCGAGGGCGGCCTTCCTCCGCCGCGCTGAATCGTCGTAGCGCAGGTCGCGCATGTCCTCCTGGGCCTGCTCGAGCAGCTCGATGGCGCGGTGGACGCGGTCGGTGGGCCGGCCGCGGTAGTCCAGCTCGCGGGCCACGCGCTGGGCCTTCTCGATCATCAACTGCTGCTGCTCGGTGAGCCGGTCCATGTCGCGGATGAAGTCCGGCGGCGTGCCGCCCTGGAGGCCGCGGGTGCCGGCGCCGGTCTTCTTGCCGCCGCCGGTGGCGCCGCGCGGGTCGAGTTGGGCCTGGGCATCGATGTGGCCCTCTTCATAGGGCTCGGCCGTCAGGCGCGCGGGCGTGGGCCGGCCCTCCATCGCCGGTGAGTCCTCACCGACCATCTGGCCCGATGCCTTGCCGCGGCGGCCGGCGCCGCTGCGGCCGCTCATCTCGCTCTGGTTGGGAAGCTGGTTGCCGGTCTTGCCCACCGCGGCAAACGAGCTCATCGGCCCATCGACGATATCCCACCCCACCTGCATGTTGCCACCCCAGGAACCGGTGGTGTCGTCGGCATCCTCATCGAACTCATCGAGGTCCTCGATCAGGTCGCCGACGATGTCCTGAAGATCGGCCGGCAGCACGGCCTCGGGCACCTCGAAGCGGCCCTCCTCGGCATCCTCCATCACCCAGGCGGTCGAGTCGCCGCTGTGGGGCATCCACATCTCCAGGTCCTCTCGCACCTCGGTGGCCAGGGCCTTGGCGCCTTCCTCGACGGGCGTGGCGATCTCGCGCGTCGGGCCGCGCTCCTGCTTCTCGATCTCCTCGAAGATGGTGTTGACGCTTTCGGCCAGGGCCGAGTCCTTCACGAAGCCGTCGGGCAGGCGGCTGATCTCATCGACCGAGTCCTTGGCCCACTCGCCCCAGCGGTCCAGCCGGTGGCGGGCGTGCTCGAGCTCGGCAAGGTCCTCACCGGTCACGTCGCGGTCATCGCGGCGGACCATCTTCTCATAGGTCTCCTCGATCTCGCGGATGTCGGTAAGGAAGCGGTCGAAGGCATCGGCCAGCTTCGCGAGCTGGTCGGTTACATCGCGGTGGATGATCGGGTCCTCACGCCGGATGCGCTCGAGCTGACGGCGAACCTGCTCGGTGCGGGTCAGTCGCAGGAGGATGTCCTCGAGCTGCTCGATGATCTCATCCTGCACCGGCAGCGAAGCCTCGGCCAATGCCCGGCCATCGTCGCGCGAGGCCGCATCGCGGTAGCCTTCCAGCAGCCCCACCGCCTGCGCCATCTCATCCTGGCCGAGCCGGCGCAACTGGAGCACGAGCGTGCGTGCGGGGAAGGCCTGCTGCTCCATCACGCGGGCAAGCTGGAGCGTGCGGTGGCGGATGGTGCCCTGTCGATCGGCCAGTTCCTCGCCGTCGGCGAGGGCCTCGGTCTGACCGCGGTTGAGCCGTTGGAGGCGAAGGATTTCGGTCACCGCGCGGGCGTAATCAGTGATCCGCCGCGCCAGAAGCGCATCGGCGGCGTCTGGTGTGAGCACCACGATGTTGAAGCGGCGGGTGCGGTCGGTGCCCGGGCCGGTGATGTCGTTACGGTCTTCGGCCACGGCCCAGTATTGCAGCCGCTCGCCCTCCTTCAGGCCCAGTTCGGCCACGGTGGTCTCATGCACACGCTGAAGGCGCTGCCGCGGCGGGCCGGCGTTGTCCCAGCGGTGGACCTCGAAGACCTCCTCACCCCTGCCGTCGCGCTGACCCAGGATGCGCACCGGACCCAGGCCGTAGCGGTCCTGCGCCACCACCACGAAGCGCACATCATCCTCGGGCCCGAGCTGGATGTCGCGGCCGGGCGAGGCGAAGGCCACCGACGGCGGCTCATCGCGCAGCAGCGTGATGGTGTAGGTCGTGGGTTCGACCACCGTGTGCCCGAGCGTGTCGGTCAGCCGCAGGCGGTAGGTGTCCGGCTCGGTGATGCTCATCCGCATCGTCCAGGTGGATGCATCATCGCCGGGGCTGAACGCGATGGCCGAGGCATCATCGGGCAGCAGCTCGAGTGCATCGAGCGGCTTGTTGCTGCGGACGGTCAGAACCGCCTCGGTCGAGGGCAGGCCGCGCAGGTGGCCGTCGAAGTCGCTGATGGTCTCCGCACCGAGGGCCGTATAAGCCGGTGCGCGGTACTCCACCTGCATCGAGGCCACGCGCGGGCGGGGCTCGACGTCGATGGCAACGGGTACACTACGCCCATCCCCCGCCACCGCCCGCAGGATCATCGGGCCCTCGACGGCGGCGAAGCCATAACGGAAACGCTGATCATCGGTCCGCTCCATGGCCACAGCGCGGCGGGCGCCGCGGTGGTCCTCGTAATGAAGCTCAGCGCGCTCGACGGGCCGGCCCTCGACGAGGGCACGCACCTCGAGGGCCTCACCCTCGAGCACGCGGCGGTCATCGGGGCCGGGCCGCTCGATGAACACGCTGTTGTAGGTGAACGGGTCGATGTCGGCCCACGGCAGCAGCACGCGCGACAGGCTCGTGCCCGCGCCGGGCCCGCCCAGCAGCAGCAGCGCGGCGACCATCACGCCCCCCACCGCCGCGACCGCGCTGTGGCGCTTCAGCGCCCCATTGGCCACCACCGCGCCGGGGCGGACCTGCTCCGAGGCCATCACCCCATCGCCCACGATCGCATCGATCAGCCGCGAGGCCACGCCGTCGCCGTTGGAGCGGCCAAGCTGAAGGGCGTTGATCAGCCGGTTGCCGATGTCGGGCTGACGCTGCTCGATCAGCGCGGCGAAGTAGTCATCCGTGTGCCGCGCAAGCAGCGGGCCGGCCAGGTATCGCCACCCCAGCATCGCCACCCCGCCATACAGCAGAAGCGCTGTCAGCAGCCTGCCCACACCGGGCAGCGGCGCCAGCCGGTCGATGGCCACCGCCGCCACGAGCACGATCGCGGCAAACCCGGCCACCAGCAGCAACCCCTCGACCAGCCGGCGCAGGCGCCAGACCTGGCGGGTTGCATGCACGCTCTCGATCAGTTGTGCGTATGCCTGTGTCATGGCGATGTCTCCTGTGTTCCTGTCGCCCCCGCCACGTCGCTCGCGGCGGGTTGCCGCGGCCTGTTCACTGGCGGGCCTTGCCGCCTTCTGTCGTCACCTCACCCCCCCGGAAGGGGGAGAGGGGAGTAGCTCTCACACCCACTGGCGCCGGCGGCGCAGCGTCCATTCCGTACACACCAGGGCGATGAACAGCGCCAGGATCACTGCCAACGGCAGGTCATCCCACAGCCGCACCGACCGGGTATGCTCGATCACCCGTGTCTGGCCTTCCCATTCACCGGCCAACTCGGTGATGGCCTCATCGTCGGTGATGTCGGCGTACATGCCGCCGGCGATGGCGGCGATCTGGCGCATGGCGGCGGGGTCGGGCGTGGGGTCTTCGAGCTCGAGGTCCGTGCCGATGACGATGAACTCGCCGACCTCGTTGACCAGCTCGCGCCGGTCGGGCCCTTCGCCGAGGTCAAGCGCCGCGTCGATGCGGTAGCGGCCCCCACGTGCCGGGGCGTAGGCCGTCTCCCACAGGCCCGGTTCGAGGTCGGACACCGTCAGCGGCAAATCGGTGGTCTGCCCCTCGGGCGAGCGGACGCTGAGGCGAGGGCGGGCCTGCTCGAGGTCGACCTCGCCCAGCACCGCCGCGGGGTTTCGCCGAAGCGAAATGCGCACGCTCTGGCCGCGGTCGTAGGCCGGCCGGTCGGTCGAGACCGTCAGCACCGTGCGCGGGCCCTCCTCATCGCGGCCGGCGAGGTAGCGGACCATCTGCGACCAGAAGCGAAGGTACAGCGTGTCCGGCCGGCCCATGATCCGCGGGATGCGCGACCAGCGCCAGGTGGTATCTGCGGTGAGCACCACGCTGCGGCCCTGGCCGAAGCCCTGCTCGGCCAGAACGATGTAGCCGCGGCCATCGGGGTCATCGGGGTTCGGCCGCGGGTGGCGCGCCAGCACCACTGCGCCGGAGCGCTCCCGCCGCGTGGCCACGATGCCCGCCAGGGAGGGAAGCTGGGACCAGCTCTCGGCGTCGCGCTGCCGGTCGCCGCTGAGCGAAAGGGCCGGGTGGCGCCGGCCCTCATCGGTGAGTGTGAAGTCGAAGGCATCGTCGATCTGCTCGACCGCGCCGTCGGCGGTCTCCACCGGCAGGGCCAGTGCCAGCGGCGTGGCACCCAGGCCGTCGCGGCCGAGGTTGTGATAGCCGCCCAGCACCATCAGCGAGCCGCCGCCTTCCACCCATTCACGAAGCAGCTCGTAGGTCTCATCCGGCAGCATCTGCGCCTCGAAGTCGCCCAGCAGGACCACATCCATCTCCTCGAGGCGCTCGGCCGTGACCACTTCAGCGCCGATGGCGCGGCCGGTAAGCACCGCCTCATCCGCATCCGCGGTGCGCACGAAGGTGATCACGTGGATGTCCGGGTCCTCGGCCAGCCGGTCGCGAAGGAAGGTGAACTCGGCCCGCAGCACGCCCTCGATGTAGAGCACGCGGATGGGCTCGGCATCCACCCGCAGGTTGAAAAGCCGCGTGTTGTTGCGGTAGGTCGGCTCATCGATCTCATCCGAGCCCACCCGTGCGGTGAAGACGAAATCGCCGGCCTGATCGGGCGTGTGGTTGATCGTCACACGCCGGCGCACCGGCCCGGCCTCCAGCGGCACGAGCTGCGAGTTGAGCACCTCACCGGCGCGCTCGAGCGTCACCGTGGCCGCCACCGCCGGGCCGCCATCCTTCTCCAGGCGCACCTCGACGGGCGCTGCGTTGTGCACCAGCACGCGCTCGGGGGCCTGCACATCGGTGATGGCCAGGTCCACAAGCTCGGTCCCCGCCGGGCTGCGGCGGCCAAAGCCGATGGTGCTGACGTTCACCGGCAGGTCGCGAAGCTCGAGAAAATCGCCGCGGCCGACGGTGTCGCGGCCATCGCTGATCAGCACCGCACCGACCACGTGCCGCCCCCGCAGCCGGTCGGCCGCGCTGCGAACGGCCCGGACCAGGTCGGTCTGCTCGGCCGTCGGCTCACCGGGCGGGCCGCCCCCGACCGGCCGGCCGAGGATGTCGAACCACGCCACATCGAATTGCTGCGGCAGTGCTGACAGGGCCGGGTGCTCGCGGAGCCGGCGCTGCACAAGCTCGTAACGGCTCATCACGCGGCCGTCTTCATCCTGGCCGTGCGGCTGGGTCATGCTCAGTGAATCATCCACCACCACCGCCAGCGTCGGCTGCTGCACCGTTTCGCTCTGCCAGGTCCACGCGGGCTTGACCAGCGCCGTCAGCACCAGCGCCAGGGCGGCCAGGCGCATCCCCAACAGCCACCACACCACGCCGCTGCCGCTGCGCTGGTGGATGTCGCGGTAGGTCATCACCAGCATCACCACCGCGGCGATGCCCATCGCCGGCCACAGCCAGGCCGGGTCGGCGTTCTCGAAGGTCACTCTGGAAAGGATCACGGTCATGGCTGGCTGTCTTCTTCCTGGTTCAAGCCGAGCGTTTGAGCCCGGCCGGCTGTTCGATATCGACCCGCCCGGGCGCGGCGGCGCCCTGCCCGCCGCCCGCGGCCCGGCGCGACTGGGCCTGCAACTGCCGGCGCCGTGACAGCCGGTTGGCGATCCACGGCTCGGCCACGACCACCGCCAGGGCCAGCATCAGCAGCGGGTCCCACAGGCCGATGCCCTGCCGCGCCAGCCGCCCGGCCTGCGCCACGGCCTCGGGCTCATCGACCATCATCCAGGCGGCATCCTCGGCCAGGAACGTTTCCAGGTGTTCGCGCTCGGCGTAGGCCAGCCGCGCTTCGGCGTGCGGCATGTTCGCCGCCAGCAGCATGCGCGGCCGGGCATCGCCGCGGGCGGCGGTATCGTAGACCTTGTAGATGCCGGCGCGCTCGGTGGCATCGAAGTTGAAGGCGGTGGCGCTGCCCTCGGGCCAGGTGTCGCTGCCATCGGGCATGCGGATGCGCATCGGCTCGAAGGCCGTGACCGAAGCCGGCAGCGACACCGCCCTGCCCGTGGCCAGGAACTGGTCCGCCGCATCCATCGCCTGACCGAGATGGCCGATCATGCGGTACAGCCACGAGACGTACACCGGCTGTACCGGCAGGTCGTTCCAGTCGCGGTCGATGCCGGTGGTCAGCATCATCACCCGGCCGCGGCCGAAGCGGCGTTCCAGCAGCAGCGGCATGTCATCGCCGGCGCTCATCAGCACATCCCCGCGCACCGCCTCGACGTCGAATCGCCGGCCGATGCGGGCATGGCCGAAATGCGCCAGGCCCACCTCCGCCGGATCGGCGAAGATGTAGTGGCCCTCCTCGACGTGCGCAACGGCGGCGGCATCGTCCTCATCGCCCACCTGACGCGACCTGGTCAGCCGTGCCGGCAGCAGGCCATCGTGCAGCCGGCCGGGCCCGATCCAGCGCTTGTAGGCCGCCGGGTCCACGCGGTCGCCGAGGGTGATCAACAGCCGGCCGCCGCCATCGACGTAGCGCTCGAGGTCGGCAAGCTGATCGTCGTTGAGCGCGCGCACGTTGGCCATGACCACCATCGGGTAGCCGCGCAGCCGGTCGTAACGGAGCGCATCGGGCCGGATTTCATCGAAGTCGATGCGCACCCGCGCCGGCGGCGGCCCGTCCCGGCCCGGCCGGGCCAGCGCCGCCGGGTCGAGCGTCAGGGCGGTGCGGAAGAAGAAAAGCTCATCCCGCCGCGGCACGCTCGAGGGCGCCCCGTTGACCGCCAGCAGGCGCATCCGCTCGCCGGCCTCGATGGCGAAGTAGCGCCGCTGCGCTGCGGCGAACGCAGCGCCCGGGCCGTCGTCGGCCGGCTCGATCTCGACGTGCCCGGCAAACCAGCCCGGCTCGCTGATGCGCGGGCGGAAGCGCACCGCCGTGGACCGGCCCGCGGGCACCTCCACCCGGCTGGTGGCCGTCACATCCTCACCGATGACCAGTTGCGCCAGCACCTGGCGCGGCGAGGGGCCGTGGTTGGTCACGATCGCGCGCAGGGCGAAGGGCATGCCCACCATCGTCTGCGGTGAATCGTACTGCACCGCATCGATCGACAGATGGCCCTGCGGCGGGGGCGACTGCGGCCGGGTCGCCACGAAGAAGCTGCTGATCAGCGGGCCCGCCCCCAGCCGCGCATCGGCCAGGAAACCATCGGTCTGCATGTCGCTGAAGATGAATATCTCACGCCGTCCCCCGCTGGCCGAAGTGCGCACCACGCGGCCATCGTGGTCCACCTCTGTGCCCAGCACCGCCGCAGCGCTGCGCACCGCGCCGTCGATGTCGGTGGCCAGGTCGGTCAGCTCAAGCTGCTCGATCACCTCGCGCACCGCGGCGATGTCGGAGGTGGGCCGGGAGAACAGCACCCGCGGCCCGGCCTCGCGGTAGCCGGCCAGCACCACCGTGGCCGTGTCGCCCCGCTCCGCTGACAGCTCATCGAGCAGGGCCAGCGCCCCGCGGCGGGCGCGTTCAAAGAGCACACCCCGTTCGCTCATCACGCCCATCGAAGCCGAATCATCCAGCACGATCGCCACGTGGCGCCGACCGTCCAGGCCCATCATCTGCGCCATCGCGCCGTGGCGCAGCACCGGCTGCATCATCGCCAGCACCAGCAGGATCAGCAGCAGGATGCGCAGCATCATCACCAGCAGGTCCTGCAAGCGCGCCCGGCGCGAGGCGCGGATGAACTGCTCATCGAAGAACCGCGTGGTGCTGAAGACGATCTTCTGCATCCTTCGCGATCGCCGCAGGTGCAAAAGCAGCGGGATCACCGCCGCGAGGGCACCGACCAGAAACCAGGGGGCGAGAAAGGGCACTTGCCGTGTTCTCCTGACGCCGCCGCGGTCGCGGCCGCGGCGGTCGTGCGGTTCAACTCAGGCGCCGGCCGTGTGCAGCGCCTGGCGATGGCTCAGAAACCGCGCCAGAAAGTCGCCGAACGGCTCGCGCGTCTGCGCGGTGGCGAAGCTCATCCGACGCGAGAGGCACCCGCGGCGGAGGGTGTCGATGTAGGCATTGACCTGCTCGAGGTAGTGGCGACGGATCGCCTCGGCATCGGCCGCGACCAGGTGGCCGCTTTCCACGTCCTCGATCTGGCCGGCATCGCGGAAGGGAAACTCGACCTCCGCCGGATCGAGCACCTGGAGCACGATCACCTCGTGCTTGCGGTGGCGCAGGTGGCCGATGGCATCGACCAGTTCCTGCGCCCCGGCCGGGCCATCGTCACCATCGCCGAACAGGTCGCTCAGCAGCACCACCAGGGCGCGGCGCTTGAGCCGGTCGGCCAGGTCGTGCAGCGTGCGAACCAGGTTGGTCCTGCCCGCGGGCCGCGCGGCCTCGAGGGCCTCAAAGAGAATCTTCAGGTGGTTGCGGCCCTGGCGCGGCGGGATGAAGTGGTCGACCTGCTCGGCGAAGCTGACCAGGCCGAAGGCATCGTGCTGGCTCTGCATGAGCTGGGCCAGGCTCGCAGCGCAGAAGCAGGCATACTCGTGCTTGCTGATGGGCCCGCTGTGGCGATAGCCCATCGACGCCGAGGTGTCGAGCAGGATGTAGCCGCGGAGGTTGGTCTTCTCTTCGTACTGCTTGACGTAGAGGCGGTCGCGGCGGCCCAGCAGTTTCCAGTCCAGGTGGCGGGGGTCGACGCCGGGGGTGTATTCGCGGTGCTCGGCGAACTCGACGCTGAAGCCGCGTCGCGGCGAGCGGTGCTGGCCGGAAAACAGGCCCTCGACCACCAGCCTCGCCGCCAGGCCCAGGTTGCGCAGCCTTGCCAGGGCCTCGGGATCGAGGTAGCGGGTGCCGGTGCCGGTCGCGGTGGCGGTTGACGCTTCAGCGGGCATGGGGCGAGGGCTCCGGTGGCGGGCGGCGGGGGCGGCGGGGGGTCACTGCCCGGCGGCGAGCTGGTCGTATTCCTCGGGCGTGGGCTCGGTGACGGCCTCGAGCAGGCGCTGCACGATGCGGTCGGCGTCGATGCCCTGGGCCTCGGCGTGGTAGTTGGGGATCACGCGGTGGCGCAGCACCAGCGGGGCGACCTCGCGAACGTGCCGGGCGGTGATGTTGTACTCACCTGCCAGCGCCGCCCGCGCCTTGGCCCCCAGCGCCAGGTACTGCATCGCCCGCGGGCCGATACCCCAGGTGACCAGTTCCTTGACAAAATCGGGCGCCACCGGGTCGTCCGGGCGCGAGGCCCGGCCGAGCTTGACGCAATACATCGCCACGTGGTCGCTGATCGGCAGCAGCCGGATCATCTTCTGAAGGCCCAGGATGTCCTGGGCGTTGAGCACCTTCTCCAGGCGCAGCTCCATGTCCGCCGGGCTGCTCTTGACGATCGCCAGTTCCTCGGCCACCGAGGGATACTCGACCTTGAGCATGAACATGAACCGGTCGAGCTGGGCCTCGGGCAGCGGGTAGGTGCCCTCCTGCTCGATGGGGTTCTGCGTCGCCAGGACGAAGAAGGGCGTGGGCAGCTCGTAGGTCTCCCCGCCGCTTGTCACCTGCCGCTCCTGCATGGCCTGAAGCAGCGCCGCCTGCGTCTTGGGCGGTGTGCGGTTGATCTCATCGGCCAGCAGGATGTTGCAGAACACCGGCCCCTTGACGAAGCGGAAGCTGCGCTCGCCGCTTTCGCGGTCGGTGTCGATGACCTCGGTGCCGGTGATGTCGGCGGGCATCAGGTCGGGGGTGAACTGGATGCGGTTGAACTTCAGGTCGATCGCCCGGGCGATGGTCTGGACCATCAGCGTCTTGGCCAGGCCGGGCACGCCGACCATCAGGCAGTGGCCGCGGGCGAAGATGGCGGCGAGCAGGTCATCGAGGATGCGCTCCTGGCCGATGATGACCTTGCCGATCTCGTCGCGCAGGCGCTTTCGCATGTCGCCGAGGCGGCGAAGGGCCTCGGGGTCGATGGTGGCGGGGATGGGCTGGCTCGGTGCGCCCAGCGTGGCCGATGCGAGCTTGTTCATCATGGACTCCTCTGGCTTTCTCGTGATCCGGTGCCCGCCGCGGCGGCAGGGACAAGGCCGCAGCGCGGCAACGGGGTGTTATCCCATCAGCGGCGGATGGCGTAGGTCAGGATGTTGAGGCTCAGCCGCGTGGCCGATTCGGTGTCGTAGGCGTTGGCGTAGGGGTCGTGGATGCCCTTGAGCATCGCCAGGGTGTCGTTGGGCGAATAGATGACCACCGTGCGGCCGCGGACGCTCACCCCCTCGAGCTGGGCCGGCCGGGTGCGGCCGGTGCCGGCGTCGCGCATCTGCTGAATCTGGAAAAGCGAGCTGAACACCGGGTGGTCCTCATCGAGCGGCTCGAGCTCGTGCTCGGGCAGGATGCGCCCGATCAGCGCCCGCGCTTCGCGGTCGAAGCGGGCGAAGCCGGAGGTGTTGTTGATAAAGAGGAAGCCGCCCGCCAGCACGTGCCGCCGCAGTGCTTCGACTTCGCGCTCATCAAGGCCCGGCTCATCCATGCCGGTCATTACCACCAGCGGCGTCTCGGCAAGCTGCTCGATGACCGGGTCGACGGCCTTGAGTTCGAAGGCCACGGGCATGCTGGTGCGCTGTGCGGCCTGACGGATGAGCTGATAGAGGCTGTTGGGGTCGGGGTTCCAGTCGCCCTGGTGACGCAGCAGGGCCAGAGGCACGGCGGCGCGGCGGTCGGGCTGCTGGCCGATGATCTGGCGGGTCTGGGCCTGGGCGGTGGCGAATCGGCGCTGGGCCGAGACGTAGGCCACGATGTTGATGCCCATGCGCACCGCATCCTCGGGCATCATCGCCCGCGTGCGCGGGGCCTCGGGCACGCGCTCGGAGGCCGGCGGGGCGTAGAACTCATCCCAGCCGCAGCTCATGTCGAAGGGTGAGAAGATCACCGCCGTGCGCGCGGCGATGTTGATGCCGTAAAACTCCGGAGGCCCCTCGCTCCGCGTGCGAATGCCGCCATCGACCGAGAAGTAGTGGACGTTGGAATAGTCGTAGTAGCCGCGGTAGAGCGGGTGATCGATGTCCAGGCGCACCAGCCGGCGCTGCGGGAAGATGCGTTGCATCTGCTCACGGAACGATTCGGTGAAGGCGGGGCTGCCCAGCGTGGCCTCGGCCACAAGTGTGCCGCCGTCGAGCAGGTACTGTCGCAGCGCCAGACGCTCTTGATCGCTGAACTCGAAGGGGTGGTAGCCGCTCATGTAGATCATGGGCACCGGCACCGGCTCATCGCCCTCGTGAGCCGCCACGACCTCATCCAGGCCGTAGAGCGTCCAGCCGTACCAGGCATCGATCTGGCTTCGCACGTGGCGCAGCAGGTTGTCGATGTCGCCGGGGTTGGGCATGTAGTCCTGCCAGGTGCCGTATCGCAGCTTGCCGACAAACAGCGGCGGGGCCGGCTCGGCCTTGGGCTCGCTGCGGCGAAGCGGCACCACCGGCAGCGGCAGCGGCGGAAGACCCTCGGCCGAGGTCTGGCGCTGCGGGTCCTGGCGCGGCGGAGGGCCGATGGTGCCCAGGCGCCGCTCGCGCTGCTCGGCCAGCGCGGCGAAGGTGGTGGCGCCGGCGATGGCCGCCACGGTCACAAGCAATAGCAGCGGTCGGGGACGTTGCGCGTTCATGGTGAGTCTCCCTGTGTTGGCATGGAATCGACATCCTGCTCCAGGGCGCGCGGGGAAACGGCCTGCTCGCTCTGGTCCCTGCGGTCACCTTCAGCCCCCTCACCGGGGTCGGGCTTGAGCTGCACGGGGGCGATGCGGCGGTTCTCGGGGTCCACCGCATACGCGCCGCCCTCGGGCGTGGGCAGCCGCAGCCGCCCGAGGTCGGCCCGCGGCCGGCGCGGCGTGAGCTTGATGCCGCCGAGGTGGCGGGCGTAGACGCGGCTGAGTTTGTCGAATTCTTCGGGCATCAGCCGCAGCCGCTCGATGGCGTACCAGGGCAGGTCGCGATGGGGCTGCCAGGTGTGCTCCTCGGGGTCTTCCCACTGCTGGCGGTCCACGCGGTGGACGCGCTCGCCGCGGCGGTAGCCGCCGCCGACGAACGGCCGGGTGCGCACCTGCCGCAGCAGGACGGCGGCGTTCTGGATGTTGCCCTGGATGTCGAGGACCTCGACCTCATCGAAGAACCCCCGCCGCGCCATGTTCGCGATCTTGTCGAAGATTTCCTTGCGGCTTTCCTCTGACAGCGGCTGTTCCTCGACGTAGTCGCTGCGTGGCAGGTTGGCCGCATCCCAGCCCTCGATCACGCCGCGCGGCGTCTCGAAGCGCAGGTCGAAGATGGCGTCGGTGGGCAGGTCGGTGATGCGAAGCCGGCCGTCGCTGATGCGGCCTTCGGTGCGGTGCATCTCGACGCCGGTTCGCGTCGGCCGCCGCTCGATGGCGTAGACCTTCTCGATCTCGACATCGGCCTCGATCGCGGCCTCGATGATGCCGTCACCGGCCGCGGCCGGCGCCACCGCCGCCTCGACCGCGAGCACGGCGGCCATGATCACAGCAGCCGTCAGGGCAAGCGGCAGAGATTGCTTTCGCCGAATCATCCGTCACCTCGCAAACTGAAAGGCACGCCGCGGCTGCCCGCCCGCGACAGCCACACATTCTAACGCTGGTAGGCGGGCAGGTAATGCAGGTACACCTGCAACGTGATGGCGCCGAAGGCGGTCGAGTAGCACTTGCTGTCGCCGGCGTAGCGGACCTCGCTGTAGCCGTCCCAGCTTCCATCGGGGTTCTGGTTCTCCAGCAGAAAGTCGCGCACCCGCGGGTGCCACCGGGCCCACAGCTCACCGCCGGCCTGAAAGAAGGCCTGCATCGAGTAGTAGTTGAGATACCAGAAATGAGACTGGCTGGGCCGGTAACGGGACCGCTCGATGTAGGCCAGGGCCTGCTGGATCGCCGGGTCCTCCAGTTCGCCCTCGGCCTGCGTGCCCAGCAGCAACTGCATGCTCAGGGCGCCCGCGGCCGAGCGCGGCGGGGCCGGGCCGCCGCTGCCGACCCGATAGGTGAAGCCGCCGCTGTCATGCACACAGGCGCGGACGTAATCCAGTGCCTGGGCCATCGTCTCATCGGGCACCTCGAAGCGGGCGTTCATCGCCGCGTGCAGCGCCACCACCTGCATCACCGTGACACTCAGGTCGGCATCGCGGGGACGGGGGTGGTAGCGCCAGCCGCCCTGGTTGTTCTGCGTGCGGACCAGCAGGTCCACCGCCTTCTGGATGCTGCGGTGCAGCGCCGGCTCGGGGTAGTAGCCGTAGGCCTCGATCATCGCCAGCGTGGCCAGGCCGTGCTCGTACATGGGCCCGTGCGAGGGATCGACCGATGCATAGAGCCCCGCATCATTCTGACTGGCAAGCAACTGCCGCAGCGAACGGTCCACCACGATGCGATACGGCCCGCGCCCGGGCACGTGTCCGCGACCGAGAAAGGCCAGCAGACACACGGCGTTGACGCCGTTGTTGTTGCCCAAAGCACTGGGCCAGGAGCCATCTTCCTGCTGGTGGCGAACCAGGTACTCCAGCGCCCGGTCTACCGCCGCCTCGACACGGGCCATCTCATCCGGATCGGGCAGATGCATCTGCGGATCATCCTCGCCGGGACCCGCCGAATGCACGTGCAGGGCCGGTGACAGCAGGAGCGTGAGGATGGTGGCCAGCGTTGCGACCGCGGTCAGACGCCGAAGACGCCCTCTCCCTCCGGCTCCCTCTCCCTCTGGGAGAGGGTTGGGGTGAGGGGAGATTTGCGGTAGGCAATGGAGTCGTTCCCTCACCCCCAACCCCTCTCCCGGAGGGAGAGGGGGGTAAGAGTAAGAGGCCCATCGTCGAATCGGACGGTTTTCTGCGTTCATCACGTCAACCCCATCGCACGGCGTACGCCCACATCCAGGCAGTAGAGACCCACCAGGAGCAGCAGTGTCAGCCAGTTGTCCCAGATTTCATCCTCCATCGACCGGTCCACTCGCACGGCGTCGCCCTCGAGCAGGTCGCCGAGGCGGTGCAGGCGGCCCGGCTCGAGCAACCTCCCTCCGGTGCGGTCGGCCAGCAGGGCCATGCCCGTGCGGTCCACCGTGGGATTTCGCATCTCCCGGTCGGCATCGCTGGCGCGAAGGTCGGTGGCCAGGTCGCGGCCGGCGGCATCGCGGTAGCGCAGCCGGTACACGCCCTGGCGCGGCGGCTGCCACAGCGCCCGGAAATGGCCCGGCTCGCCGGTGGCCGTCATCGTGATCGGCGACGGCGAGCCCGGCCCGCGTACCGACACCTCCAGCCGGTCGTCGCGCAATGGCCGGCCCTCATCATCGACGGCAAAGAGCTCGATCGCCGCCGGCCGGCCCGGCTCGACCTCGGGCGGGTAGACCGCGATCCACGACCGCTCGCCGCTGCGCTGCGGGTCGCGGGCCACGTGGCGGATCGCCTGCTGCCAGAAGCGGTCGAACAACACGTTGCCGATGTTACGGCGCCAGGTGAAGGTCGAGTCGAAGCCCACCATCAGCACCCGGCCGCGCCCGACGAACTGCTCGGCGATCAGCGGCAGGTCGCCCTCGCTGCCGCGAAGCTCGGCCAGCAGCGTGGCGCCGGGCTTGGTCCGCTCGGCGGCGACGGCCCAGTAAAAAGGTGGCATCCTGTCCCATACGCGACGGTTGTGCATCGGGTCCGTATAGGCCTGGAAGGCGGGATGGATCGCCCCATCGGCCGTCAGGCGCATCTCGAAGGGGGCATGGTCCTGCGGCTCGATGCCCGTGCGGACGTAGGCATCGGGCCGGCGCTGCCCCGCCTCGCCGGGCTCGACCGGCAGCAGGCGCAGCAGGTCGGCATCGGCATCGGGCCGGTACAGGTGCGGCATCGACTTGAACCCGCCCTGGATGATCAGCCCCACGCCCTTTTCCTCCACCGCCTCCAGAATCGCCGATTGCACGTTCGGGGCAAGCAGCAGGGGCGAGACATCGCCCAGGATCACCACGTCGTACTCGGCGAAGGCCTCGACATCGCCGGGCATCCCCGCCTCGACGGCGGCATCGGCAAGGTCCTCGGCCTTTACCCCCCTGCCCATCAACTCGCTCTGCATGATGACCTTCACCGGCTGCTCGATGCCGCGGTCGCGCCGAAGGGTGTAATCGAGAAAGCGGTAGTCCCACCGCGGGTAGCCTTCGATCAGCAGCACCTCGAGCCGGTCGGTCTCGACGTGCAGCGTGCGTGTCTTGCGGTTGTTGGCCCGCAGCCGCGGGTCCTCGCCGGTGAGCTCCTCGACCTCGATGCGCACCAGTTCGATGCCCGGCTCACCGGCGGTGAAGCTGAGGCTGACCTCCTGGCGGCGGCCTTCCTGGAGCACGACCTCGGCCTCATCGGTCTCTTCGCCGGCCTCGAGCTTCACCGTCGCCCGCTGGCCGTCGAGCCCGTAGGAGACCACCGAGGCGATCACGCTGACCACCTCGCCTCGGGGCACCCGCGTGGGCATCAGCAGGTCCACCAGGGCCACGTCCGGCGGCGGGGTGTCGCTGCCCATGGGCACCGGCCAGATGGGCGTGACCGTGCTCGTGCCCGCACCGGCGGCGCGCAGCGGCTCGGGGCCGATCGTCCAGCGCCCATCGGTGAGCATCACCACGCCCGCGATGCCGCGCCCCACCGCATCCTGGCGCACCCGCGCGATCGCATCGCCAAGCGCGGTGTCATCGCGCGGGGCATCGCCATCGTCATCGAACCGCGCCAGCGCATCGAGCGAAATGCGGCCGATGTCGACCCGCTCCACCCCGCGCCCCACGCGGTAGAAGCGCACGTCGAACCGCTCGGACAGCTCCTTGAACATCCCCTCCCGCTGCGCGGCCAGCACCCCCTGCATCAGCCGCAGCCGCGACCAGTTGTTGACCTGCCGGCGCAGGCGCGGCGGGACGGCGGCATCGCGCTGACCGTCACCTCCCTCGGCCGCTTCACCGCCGGCTTCACCCTCCCGGTGCATCTGGGTGATGCGGACGATGCCGCGAAGCTCCTCGGTGGTGAACGGCCCGGCGGGCAGGTCCATGCTCGCCGAGACGTCCAGCAGCACCGCCAGCACCGGCTTGTGCTCGGTGGGCTGCTCGAGGCGCACGTAAGGGCCGGCCAGCACGATCATCAGCAGCAGGAACACCGCCGCGCGGCAGCCGGTGAGGATGCCCCGCAGCAGCGCCCGCACGTGGCCGATGGAATGCGCCTGGCGCAGCCAGACCAGCGCTGCCACCGGCAGCACGCCGATCAGGCCGATCCACAGAAACACCGGGCGGGCCCACAGCAGCACGACATCGTCGAGCTGGCCGCTGATCTCATCGGTCACGCCGATCAGGTTGAGAAACGTCTCGGTCACTCCAGCTCCTGCAACTGTCGGTAGTAGGCATCGATCAACGGCTGGTAGCCCTCGGGCCCGGCCTCTCGCATGCCCTGCATCAGCGGCTGGCGCACGCGCTCGGGCAGGCGCATCAGCGCAGCGCGTCGGGAGGGCGCCAACCCGCTGAACTGCGCTTCCTGGATCAGCCCGCGCTGACCCGAGCCCCACTCATCACCGGGCATCTGTCCCTGACCCTCCCCTTCCCCTTCACCTTCGCCCTGGCCTTCCCCTTCACCCTGGCCCTGGGCCATCGCTGCGGCCTGGGCTTGGGCCATGGCCTGGGCCTGCGCCTGGGCGGCCTGGGCCATGGCCATTGCCTGCGCCATCTGAGGTGAGGCCATCATGCCCTGAAGCTGCTGCATCGTCCCGCCGGCGGGCATCTGCATCTGCGGCATCATCTGCTGCAACTGCTGGCCGAGCTGCCCTGCCATCTGGGCGGCATCGGCCATGGCGGCGGCATCCTGCTGTAGCTGCTGCGCCATGGCCTGCTGGTGCTGATCGAGGCTCTGGCGCGGCGTGAGGGCGGGGGGGGCGGGCGGGGCGG
>PUMS01000180.1 GCA_003551485.1 Phycisphaeraceae bacterium
AGTGGTTGCCCCACTGAAAGCCGATGGCGCCGATGCCCGCGACCATGGCGGCCAGGAGCTTTCGCAGCCAGTCGACCGACGGCTCGACGCCGCTTCGCGGCATCTGCGCATCGCCGCGGGCGAAGGCCGCCAGGGCCTCGCGCAGCGGCTGCTGCGGGGGTCGGATGCGGCGGGCGGAGGTGTTGATCCTTCCCCAGGTGCTGCGCGCCACCTGATCGAGCACCGCGGCGAACTCGCCGAGCATGGCCGCCATCTGGGCGATGCGGGCGGGGTCGATGGGCTCATCCTCGCCCAGCTTCAAGGCAGCGCGGAGCGGCGCGGCGGCCTCGGGGGGCAACGCCTCACCCTCGCCCCCTGATGCCGGGGCCAGGCCGGCTTCGATGAGCCTCGCGGCGGTGTTGCGCTTCTGCTGGGGGTCCATCTGCCCGGCCAGTTCGGTCAGACGCTCGATGAGGAAGGCCGGGTCCTGCCACTCCTGGCGGTCCTGGATCGACTCGGTGGGCTGCGGCGGCGGGGCGGCGGGCTGGGCCTGGGCCTGCCAGGTGGGGAAGGCCTGGGCGAGGCGCTCGAGAAAGTCGCGACGCTGATCGGCCACGACCTGGCCCAGGCTCTGCTGGATCGCCTCGTGCAGATAGGACTTGCGCGTGGCCGGGTCATCATCGGCGCAGTCGACCTGAATCAGGCGCAGCCGGTTGGCCGTCGCCTGAACGTGCAGATCCAGGTCTGCGGCGGAGACGTTCATCCAGTGACCTCGTTTCAACCCGTAGAAGGGCGCGGGGTTGTCACCCGCACCATGCACACGCTGCCGCCTGAAGCAGTTTACGGCAGCGAAGGGCGCAGAAGCAAGGCGGTGAGGCCCGGCGACCTGCATGGAGCGTGCCCTGCGACCGTGCGGTGCCGGTTGGCCAGCGCGGGCCGTCGCCGCGCCGGGGACGATTGGCATAAGCGCAGCACACTTGACAGTTTGCCCGGCGCGTGGGTACATTCAACGTCACGTTGACAGGGGGTGGCCACGGTGTTTCCAATCAGAGCAGATTGTTTTATGATCGCCTTGCCCCTCCGCTGCGTTGCGGAGGGTGACAGCCGCGCACAACCTGCGCGCGGCGCGGCCGGCTGACGCTGGCAGGGCACGTTCAACGGAGGAACGTTCAAGATGGCTGACTTGCGCTTGAGAGCAAAGGCTCAGGGCCTGCGGCGTTGGCAAGCGACCGGATCCGGCGGCCGCTTCGGCACGGCCCTGGCACTGCTGCTGGCCTGGGCGGCGAGCATGGGCCTTGCCGCAGCGCCCGCCGCGGCGGATCAGGTCTACCGCATCACCGAGTTCGAGATCGAATACGAGCCGCAGATCGTCCCCGGCGTGCCGACGGCTCAGGAGGTTCTGACCCAGGCGCCCATTCGTCTTTCCCCCTCGCCCGATGGGTGGATCCCGGCCGACCCCGAGCTGGAGGTGGTGGTCATCCGCCTTGCGGATGTACCGGACCTGGAGGTCCAGGACTTCACCGCGGACGGCCTTCGGCAGGTGGCCATGGACGTATTCCGGTACATGCTGCGGCAGGACATCATGGGCGTGGTGGTTTCGCCGGACGGGATTGACATCCACCCCGACACGTGGGCGGATCGGCGCCCGGCCCAGCGCACCCAGCTTCGGTTGGTCATCATGCTGGCGCAGGTGAGCGAGATTCGCACCATCGCCTCCGGTGACCGGGTACGCGAGATCGACCGCATCAACCACCCGGCCCACGCCCGCATCCTCCGGCTGGCACCGGTCCAGGTCGGTGACCGGCCGATCCGTCGCGACGAACTGGATGCGTACATCCAGCATCTCAACCGCCATCCCGGCCGCCGGGTGGACGTGGCCGTGGCGGAGGGCGAAGGCGACGATGAGGTGATCCTGGACTTCCAGGTGGACGAGAATCGCCCCTGGATGGTATTTGCCCAGGCCTCGAACACCGGGACCAAGGCCACGACCAGGTGGCGGCAGCGCTTCGGCTTCGTCCACAACCAGTTGACCGGCCGCGATGACATCCTCAACGTGCAGTACATCACCGGCAACTTCGACCAGGTCCACTCGGTGATGGGCTTCTACGAGACGCCGGTGGGCGACATCGACTGGCTGCGGTTTCAGGTCAGCGGCTCGTGGGGGCAGTTCGACGCCTCGGAGGTGGGTTTTGCCGACCTGCCGTTCGAGGGCGAGCAGTGGATGGTGGGGGCGGAGTTGTCGGCCAACGTCCTGCGCCATCGCGACCTTTTTCTGGACGTGTACGGCGGGGCGCGCTGGCACCACCTGAAGGTCGAGAACCCCTTCGCCTTCCCGACCAGGGGCGAGGATGACTTGTTCATGCCCCACTTCGGCGTCCGGGCCGAACGCCGCACGCGCACCAGCGCCTTCGAGGCCCAGGTGCAGGCGGCATTCAACCTCCCCGGCGTGGCCAATACCCAGGATGAGCTGGGCCGACTCCAGAGCCTGGGCCGCATCGAGCCCGACCGCAACTTCACCATTCTGAGCGCGGAGGGCCGTTACGAGTTCTACCTCGACCCGATTCTGTGGCCGGGCGACTGGGAAGACCCCGACAGTCCCTACGCCACGCTCGCCCATCGGGTGGTGGTGAGCATCGAGGGGCAGACCTCGTTCAATCGCCGCCTGGTGGCGCAGCAGCAGCGGGTGGTTGGGGGCCTGCACAGTGTACGGGGGTACGATGAATCGGTGGTGGCCGGGGATACGGCGCTGATCGGGCGGCTGGAATACAACTTCCACCTGCCCCGCGCCCTGCCCCGACAGGAAAAGCCCTCCCGGCTTCTGGACCGGCCCTTCCGGTGGGCGCCAGAGCATGCCTACGGCCGGGCTGACTGGGACCTGATTGTGCGCACGTTCGTGGACGGCGGTGCCACGTGGCAGGCCGACCGCCGCCCGTTCGAGACCAATGAGTCGCTGTTGGGTACGGGCCTGGGCCTGGAACTGCTGATTCTCCAGCACGCCTCGTTGCGGGCCGACTGGGGTATCGCACTTCTGGATGTGAAGGACGCCTTTGGCCGCAAAGTGGTGTCGGCCGGCAGCAACCGGTTCCACCTTCAGTTCACACTGTTCTATTAATCAAGCGGGGCGCCGGCCGCGCCGTCCCGATCGCGGCGCCGCCGCCCCCGTGGGAGTGCTGAGCATGGTCATCTTCAATGGAACGCTGCGTAGCCGCTTCAATGGCCGGCCGGTGTGGAAACTGCTTGGCCGCCGCTTCGGGACCCTGGCGCTGACCACGGCGATGGCCCTGCCCGCCGCGACCGGCGCCGACGCCGCCGCGGGCGTGCGGATGGACAACGTCGCGGCCGGTTCGGCAAGCATCAGCCAGCAGGGTCTGAATACCCGGATCCGGGCCTCCGATGGGGCGATCATCAACTACCACCAGTTCGATGTGGCCCGCGATGCCTCCGTGCGGTTCATTCAGCCGCACGAGACGGCGCGGGTGCTCAACCGCATCACTTCCGGCAACCCGTCGCAGATCCACGGCTCGATCAGTGCCAACGGCATCGTCTACCTGGTCAACCCCGGGGGCATCGTCTTCGGGCCGGATTCGGTCTTCGACGGCGCCGGCCTCTTCGCCGCGGCCGGTAACATCACCGACGCCGATTTCCTCGGCCGGGTCGACCGCTTCAGCCTCGACGGCACGCTGACGCAGCAGGGCACCATCCGCGCCGGCGCCGTGCACCTGATGGGCCGGCACGTGTCGCACACGGGCAACATCTTCGCCCCCAACGGTGTGGTGACGATGAGCGCCGGCGATGAGGTCTATCTGGCCGAGCAAGGCGGCCGCATCATGGTCAAGGTCAGCACCGACCGCGACCGCCCCGCCCCTTCCCAGGCCGATGGCCCGGGCATCGACCAGGCCGGCGAGATCGACGCCCGCGGCGGGCAGGCCTCCCTGGCCGCCGGCGACATCTACTCCCTGGCCATCAACCACCGCGGCATCCTCAAGGCGCGCGAGGCGCGCCTGTCCGGCGACAGTGTCCGCGTCGCCGGCCGGATCGATGCCAGCGATGACACAGCGGGGGCCCGCGGCGGGGAGGTGGAGATCACCGGCCGCCGCATCCACGTCGATGGCGCTGCGATCGATGCCTCCGGCGACGGCGGCGGCGGGCGCATCCGCATCGGCGGCGAGCTGCAGGGCGGCGGCGACCTGCCCGCGGCCGAGGTGACCTACGTCGCCCCCGGCAGCGAGCTGCGCGCCGATGCCGGCAGCAGCGGCGATGGCGGCACGGTCATCGTCTGGGCCGACCGGGCCACCGGCTTCTACGCCACGATCTCCGCCCGCGGCGGCGAGCAGGGTGGTGACGGCGGCTTCGCCGAGGTCTCCGGCCGCGACCACCTCGAGTACCGCGGCCTGGCCGACCTGCGCGCCCCGGCGGGCGCCACGGGCACGCTGCTGCTGGACCCGACCGACATCACCATCACCGGCGCGGGCCTGGACCAGGCGCCGGTGGATGGCGCCTTCTCGGGTGTGGACCCGATCACCTTCGATCCCGACGATGTGGCCGCCTCGACCATCTTCATCGGTACGGGCGCGGCCGATGCCGAAGCGACGCTGCTGGCCCAGCTCGATCAGGCCAACGTCATCATCAACACCGCTTCCGGGGGCCCGGCCGACGGCAACATCACCATCGACGATGTCATCAACTACGGTGGCGACAATACGCTGTCGCTGGTGGCCGATAACGACATCACCGTCGATGCTCAGATCGACTACACCGGCGATGGGGGGCTCATCTTCGATGCCGCCAACGACATCCATGTCAATGCGGGGATCACCACCGCAGGCGGCTCGCAGCTTTACACCGCTGGCGGCACGATCAATCTCGGTGCCGATCTGACCACGGCGGGCGGCGACCTGACCCTGGATGGGAACGTGACACTGCTTCAGGCGGTGCTGCTGGACACCGGCGCCGGCCCGGGCGACGTGCTGTTCGGCGGCACGGTGACCGGCGGCGGCAACAACCTGACGGTCACGGCGGGCACGGGCAATGCCACGTTCACCGATGCGCTGGCGGGCCTGGGCGCGTTCGAGGTCACCAGTGCCGATGCGGTGAGCTTCAATCCCGGCGCGGATGTGTCGGCGACCGCAAGCGTGGACCTGACCGCGGCGACGTCGATCTCGCTTCGCGATGTGACCACCGCGGGGCTTCAGTCCTACGAGGCAGCCACCATCACGCTCAACAGCGCCTATGTCACCGACGGCGCCGACTGGACGGCCGACGGCGCGGTGACGCTGGGTTCGGCCACGAGCATCAACACCGG
>PUMS01000024.1 GCA_003551485.1 Phycisphaeraceae bacterium
CCGGCGGCGATCAGCACGCAGGTGGTGACGATGATGAAGGGGATGAACAGGCCCGTGGCCAGGTCGAAGATGCCCAGGCCGCGGAAGTCGCGGTCCCACCGCCGCGCCAGCATCGAATAGGGCAGCAGGAAGGTCATGTTGATGCCCACGGCGGTGGCGGCGACGGTGATCATGCGGTCGCGCTGCCCGGCGACGACGTGCTCGCTCCAGAACGCCGCGGCCCCGCCGGTGGCCTCGATGGTCGGCTTCAACGTCGCGGCCGGCTCGCTGAGCAGCCGGGTGTCGGGGATGAAGCCGGCGAAGATCGCAGCCCAGTCGAGCTGACCGAAAACCGTCATGGCCACGACCACGCCGAAGAAGCTCAGCACGACCAGGGCCACCATGAACCTGACGATGATCTCGAAGAGGCGAACGCCCCGGCTGCCGCGGCGGTAGACCCACACGATGCCCACGGCCAGCGCCGCCAGCGCTGCGGTGCAGACGTACAGCCAACCCTCGCCCTCGGGCACGCCCAGGTTCTCCTGCAACGCCGCCGTGCCCAGGCCGAACTGCGGCATGCACCAGACCATGTTGGCCATCATCGTGGCGATGATCCAACTCCAGGCCAGCACCGGGTTGACGTGCTCGTTGATGGCCTGAAACGGCCGCTTGCCCGTCGAGAGCGTCACGTAGGCGATGGCGCTGAGCATGATCACGCCCATGAGCATCGCCAGCGGCTGCACCCACATGATGCTGAACCCGGCGATGGCGCCCAGGAACAGGCTGCCGGCGAGGGTGCCCCCGCCAAGGGTAATGGCGCTCTGGAGCCAGCCGGGGCCCGAGAGGCGCGCGTAGGTGCCCAACTTGGCACCCACCCCGCGCTGCTGCGCCTGGCGCAGCAGCCGGCGGTCGCGCTCGAGCCTGTCATCGGCGGGGGGCGTGGGGGCGATGGGCGAATCGGGCCTTTGCTGCGACACGCGGCGATCCTCCTTCGCGGCGGGGGCGGGGGCGGCGGGGCCGTGGCCGGTCACCTGCGGCGGGCGTGCCGCTCAATCATCGAAGCTCATCTTAGCAAAGGCATCGTAGTGCTCGCCCACACGGGCCTGCTCGTGGTCGCCGGAGTGGACGTAGATGCGGTAGATGAACCGCATCGTCTCACCTTCCTCGAGCGTGTGGCTGCCATCCTCATCCTCACCGGCCACCGAGCGCAGGCCGAAGGGGTTGGCCGCGGCCAGGCCGTAATCTCGCACGTGCCAGGTGGTGGGGTGGCGGAAGTTGCTCGGGTGGTCGAACACGGCGATGCCGCGAACCCCGTGGCCCTCGATCGGGCCGGCGTAGTCCATCCACCTCGAGCGCACGCCGTAGACGCGGCGCTCGCCCTGATCGCCCCGGTCATTGGTCAGCACGCCGGCGCGGTTGCCCTGGATGTCGGGCCGGATGCGGAAGGCCAGCAGGCCCTCCTTGTCATCGCCGAAGCGCACATCGCCGCGGGTGGCCTTGAAGGTGGTGATGACGTCGATGAACCGGCCGGAAGCGGGTCGGTCGTGGAAGCGAATTTCCTGGACCTCTTCCATCAGCACCTCGCCGCGGCGGTCCAGCCAGTGGTTGTGCGCCCGCAGGAAGGCGTAGCCCTCGTTCGTGCCGGTCTCGATCGACTCGGTGTCGATCCGCTCGCGGTGCCAGTGGTCGTAGCCGTTGACATCGCCGTAGGTCAGAAACAGCGAGCGATGGTGGCGGTGGTCGGTGCTGCGAGGCTCATCCTGCTCCATGGGAAAGTTTCGCGTCAGCCCGACACCCCCTTCACCGTTTACCGGCCAGAGGAAGGGGGTGCGGGCATCCTCGCCGTAGTGATAGGTGGTGAAGTGCTCACCGCGGATCGAGACCGACACCCTGGCGGCCTCGCGGTCGTGCTCGAGCACCACCGCCGGTGGCTGCCGCTCCGTCTCCGATTCCCCAGGCGAAACGGCCACACCCAGCAGCACGGTGGCAGGCAGGGCGAATATCATCCAATACCAGCGCATTGCATCTCCTTTCGCTTGGGGTCGATCGCCTCGGCCGCGTGCGGCTCACGCGGGCAGTTCGAACCCTTCCCGCCGCTCGTAGTCAAGCAGCGCATTGGCCTCATCGTCATCCTCGAAGCGCTCGGCCACCGGGTCCCACTTCAGCCGCCGGCCCAGCCAGCGGGCGATGTTGCCCAGGTGGCAGACGGTGGCGGTGCGGTGGCCGGCCTCGACATCGGCCACGGGGCGTTCACCGCTGCGGATGCAGTCGATGAAGTTCCGCTGGTGGTTGCCGCTGCGGACAAGCTGCACCTGCATCTCCGCCAGCTTCTCCCGCGAAACGGCGACCCGTTCCGGCGGGTCGCTGCGTGCCCCGCCGCGGTTGATGGTAATCTCGCCATCCTCGCCGATGAAGTGGGCGCCGAAGGCGTGGTTGTGGCCGAACAGCTCGAGGACGGTGCCGCTCTCGTAGCGCATGTAGACCCGCGGCTGGGTGGGCCCCTGGCCGCGCCCGCCGCGCGGCTCGGTCAGCACCCACGGCTCGAAGTCATCGCCCTCGGTCCAGATTTCGACCGGGCCGCTGTCATCCATGCCCAGGGCCCACTGCACCTGGTCCAGGCCGTGAGCGCCCCAGTCGGCCATCTCGCCGCCGGAGAAGTCGCGCATCGAAATCCACCCGGGGTTGCCGCGCGGCGGAAGCAGGCCGGGATGGAACGGCGTCTGCCGCGCCGGGCCCACCCAGCGGTCCCAGTCCAGCCCCTCGGGCACATCCTGGCCGGGCAGTTCGTTATGCCAGGGGCTGGGATAGTTGTAACCCCGCACCCGTTTGACCTTGCCGATGGCGCCGTTGCGAACGAGCATGCAGCCGCGGTAGTTGGCGAAGCTGGAGCGCTGCTGGCTGCCGGTCTGATGCACCACGTTGTGCCTGCGCGCGGCCTCGACCATCCTGCGGCCTTCATGGATGGTCAGTGTCAGCGGCTTTTCGGTGTAGATGTGCTTGCCCGCCTGCGCGGCGTGGATGCCGACAATGGCGTGCCAGTGCGTGGGCGTGGCGTTGATGACCGCATCGATGTCCTTGCGTTCGAGCAGTTCGCGGTAGTCCTGGTAGTCGCCGCGGTCGCGCTGCACATCGGCGCGGGCGATCACCTGCACGCCTTCGATCCGGTTGAACGCCCCGATCAGGCCCCGGCCCTGTCGGCCGGCACCGATACAGCCCATGTTGATGCGGTCATTAGCCCCGGTGCGGCCGTTGCCCGCCAGCACGTGCGAGGGGATGAAAAGCGGCATCGTCAGCGCCGCAGCGCCGGCCTTGATGAACGTGCGTCGATCCAGGGTGGGCTTGTCCATGAAGTGCTCCTGAGGATGAGCGGTGAACAGATCGCCGATTGTACCTTTATACCTGCTTTGCCGGCGGCGGTTACTGCCCCGAGGGCACACCACGCTGGCGCGTCTGCGGTCGCGGCCGGTTACGCGGGCAACTCGTATCCCTTTCTACGCTCGCGGTCGAGCAGGGCGTTGGCCTCATCGTCATCCTTGAAGCGCTCGGCCACCGGGTCCCATCGCAGGCGACGGCCGACCCAGCGGGCGATGTTGCCCAGGTGGCAGACGGTGGCGCTGCGGTGGCCGATCTCGACATCGGCCACGGGGCGCCTGCCCGCGCGGATGCACTCGATGAAGTTGCCGTGGTGGTTGCCGCTGCGTTCGAGCTGCACCGGCATCTGCCCCAGTTGTTCGGGTGAGACGGCCAGAAGCTGCGGCGGGTCGCTGCGCGCTCCGCCGCGGGTGATGGTGATCTCGCCCTTCTCACCCACGAAGTGGGCCCCGCTCTGGTGGCCGCGGCCATCGAAGATCACTTCGGTGCCATTGGCATAGCGCATGAACACCCGTGGCCGGCGCGGGCCGGCGCGGCGCAGCGGCTCTCGCATCACCCAAGGCTCGAACGGCTCGCCCTCGGTCCACAACTCGACCGGCCCGCTGTCATCCATGCCCAGTGCCCACTGGATCTGGTCGATGCCGTGCGGGCCCCAGTTGGTCCAGTCGCCACCGGAAAAGTCGCGCAGCCACACCGACCCGGGCTGGCCGCGGCGGTTGTAGATGCCGGGGTGGTAAGGCGTCTGGCGCGCCGGGCCGACCCAGCGGTCCCAGTCCAGGTCCTCGGGCACCGCCTCGCCCTCCAGGCCGTTTTCCCACGGGCTTGCGTAGTCGGCCCCATGCACGCGCAGCACCTTGCCGATGGCACCGTTGCGGATCAGCATGCAAGCGCGGTAGTTGCCGAACATCGACCGCTGCTGCTGGCCGGTCTGATGCACGATGGTGTTGCGGCGGGAGGCCTCGACCATCAGCCGGCCCTCGCTGATGGTCAGCGTCAGCGGCTTCTCCGTGTAGATGTGCTTGCCGGCCTGCGCGGCGTGGATGCCGACCAGCGAATGCCAGTGGTCGGGCGTGGCGTCGATGACGGCATCGATGTCCTTTCGCTCCAGCAGCCGGCGGTAGTCCTGCACATCCCCGCGCGCCTTGTTCACATCGGCCCGCATGATCACCTGCGCATCCTCGCGCCGGTTGAACGCCCCCAGCAGGCCGCGGCCCATGTTGCCCACACCGATGAGGCCCAGGTTCACCCGGTCGTTGGCCCCCACCCGGCCGTTGCCGCCCAGCACGTGCGAGGGGATGAAAAGCGGCATCGCCAGCGCCGCAGCGCCGGCTTTGATGAACGTGCGCCGATCCATCGCGGTACTCTTCATCCAGGATTCTCCGAGGCTGAGGCCGAGGCAGGGCAAACGTGGTCTGGACCGTTGAACCAGGGCCGCGGCAGGCCCGACGATACGCCGGCCGCCGATGCGGGGCCAATCCAGGTCAGACCGCTGCGAACCGTCACCCCCCTCGGCCGCCCCCCCGCCGGCCGCGCAAACCGCCGACACAACGCGGCACGATCACCCCTTATTGCCCGCCCCGGCGCCGCAGCGGCGGGCGCCGGGCGACCCGCACGGGGCGAGCATGGCCTGCTCGTTGCGTAACATCCATCCGTTCCATCACTTACCCCGTTCCAGGCACCCCGGCGGAATCCCCGGCCCCCGTCGGCTACACTCTGCAACGCACCCCATGCCGCCACAACGCCCAATGCCCGCTCCCACGCGACCCGATCCGATCATGCCCACCCGCATCCGTGTCAAACTCTTCGGCCCCGAGGCCGCCACCGCCGGCCGCCGCGAGGTGGCCATCGACCTGCCCGATGAGGCCGCCACCTGCGCCCGACTGCGGGCATCGCTTGCCGCGGCCGAGCCCGCCCTCGCCCCCC
>PUMS01000160.1 GCA_003551485.1 Phycisphaeraceae bacterium
GCCGCTGCAACTGATCCCGCACCCGCTGGTGGTCCCAGTCGCCCTGGGTCAGGAAGCACTGAAGCGCCCGCACCCCCTTGCCCGCCTCGTGGGCGATGCTCTCGACGTTCTTGCTGATTCGGGCCCCCAGCCCCTGGCAGTAGACCACGAAGTTGTCGAATGCCCGGATATTACCGAAACAGGAGCGGAACCCACCGAGAAACTGCCCAAGGGCCTGGCCGACCGTGGCGATGATCTGTCCATCCATGGTTCACCTCCAGAAGCCTTCTGGAGATCACCATCGGACCAACCCCCCGATGGGCTTGAGCGGGAATTGCGCTGTCCAGCAAAACTGTGCCAAATTCTCCTGCTCAAGGGCCCTCGACTTGCGGAGGGGCGGCGGTGGTGGTGGGTGGGGGGGTCAGGTGGTGGATGCCTTGCTCGAGCAGGTGGCGGCTGCGCGAATCCAGCCACGGCAGGGCGGTCAGGTGTTGCAGGCCGGTCAGGAGTTGTTCATCGGTGAGTGAGGAGATGCGCCGGCTGCTGCGCAGCAGTGCTGCGGTGATGCTGGCGTAGTACAGCAGCAGGACGATCGGCGTCGGCAGTGGGCTGTGGCCCTGGTGGAGGTGGGTCTTGGCGAAGTCCTTGATCAGCGTCAGCAGTTCGACCGGAGGGTGGGGATGGAACAGCAGGTCGGCGAAGCTTCGCAGGGTCTGGCCTTCGGCTGAGGTTAGCGTGTGCAGGCGGCCGGTGAGATCGGGAGCGATCCCGGCGAGGTCTACTGCCATGGGGGCATCGAGTTGATGGATGAGGATCGGGCCGAGCTCATCATCGTGCCACAGCGGCGCCGGGCGGGCGGCCAGTGCGAGGGTCGCCGCGAACGAGTGGGCACTGGGCTGGGACATGCGGGTCTGCTCCGTGGCCCTGGCGTGGCCGTGGACGGGGGCGGTGGAAATCGCCAGTACGGTCCGGGCGCTGCTTACTGCTCTGTTACGGACAATGCCGGCTCAACTTGCGCCGCCGCGGCTGAGAATGGCCAACAGGTCCTCGATTTCGGCCTCGATGGCCCGCTCATCGTCGCCGGTGGTCTGGGCCACCACCTCGCGCAGGCACCGCTGGAACATCCGCTTGGCCGTGACCAGTCGGTTGAATGCCTGCTGGGGCGACTCGAAGCCGAAGCGCTGCACGAGCAGGTCGTAGGGCAGGGGTTCGCAGCCGGTCATGGCCGGGTTGAGCAGGCGTTTCTCGAAGAGGTCCCAGAGCTGCGGCCGCGCCTCGGCCTGGCAGCGGCAGCGCATGCGCTCGACAGCGCAGCGCACCGTCAGGCGTGCCCATTCCTGTTCGAAGATGTCGGCCTCGGCGGGCGAGGGCGAGTTGCGGGGGCCGTTGTGCCCGTGGGCGGCCAATGAAGCGGGCTCCATCGGCCGCTCGCGGCGGGAGGCGCCCCGGTGGTGGGTGTCGATGACGTAACGATCCAGGGCGGTCAGAAGGAAGGTGCGAAACCGCCCCCTCGTGCGGTCAGCACGGGCGAGCAGGCCGTATTCGAGCACCTTGTCGGCCACGAAGCCCTGGAGCAGGTCATCGGCGGCCTCCTCGCCGATACCGCGGCGCCGGATCAGATGGGCACGCAGTGCCGGCTGATAGATGCACAGCAGCCGCCCGAGGGCCTCGCGGCAGCCCGGTGCATCGGATCGGCCCGCGGCCGGCAGAACCAGGTGCGTCCACTGTGTCTGAGGGAATCGTGATCCGGGCTGGGACGGCGGCTCATCCATGCACGATGCCCCGTGCAAAACGCTTGTTCGTGTTGCAGGCCCGCGGCCTCCGCCACGCGATGGACTTCTCCGGTTGCTGTGAAATGGCCAGCCACCTCCTGCCGGCTGCTGCGGGTGGCCGATGCAGCCGGCTTCACGACACACACAGCAGGGTACTGCGACGCACGATACTGTCAAGCCTTGTCGCGGCCCTGAGGGGTGTGGCGCATTCCCGGAGGCGGACGCCGTCCGGTGGCGGTGGCTGCTCGGCGTCGGGCGCCCATGTCGTGAGACTGATGCACTTGCTGGACAAGTCACCGGTGGCAGCCAGCGATCGAGTGCATCCAAGGTGTCTTGGAGGGCGGGGCATGGATCGCGGGACGACACGATGCTGACGATTTTTTTGTCGTGGAGCGCAAGATTGGCCGGCCGGCTCCGTAGATGAGGGTGCCGGAGCCGGAAATGGCCCCGGCGTCGGCCAGCCGCGGGTTTTGTGCGGGTCGGCGAATGGCCGTTGATGCGGGCTTCTGCGGGAGCGATGGGACGGGGCGGCCGGCGGGGCCGGTGCTCCCCGGGCGCCCCCACCCCCATCTCGGCCGCGGCGATCGATGGGGCGGATGGGAGAGAGCCATCGGCGGCGTGGGCCCGCGCCGTGGGCCGGGGTTTCATGCGGGGATGGGTTGCGGCGGGCTCGAGGGCGGGCCCCGGCGAATCTTCCCGGCCGTACCTGCCTTCACGCGGCCTTACATGGGCATGCCCGTGATGACGCCTTCGAAGACGAGGGTATCGTTGACCCAGCCCTGGGTGGTGCTGACCGACCGGCGGGGGCGGAACTCGGTCTGGATGGCCAGGAACACCAGGCGATCGCCGGGGCCGACCTGGCCGCGGAACTTGACCTTGTCCACGCCGGTGAAGCCCATGAACTGGGTATCGGGCATCTTCCGCAGGGTGACGAAGCTGGCGAGCTGGGCGGCGGCCTCGATCATCAGCACGCCGGGAAACAGCGGTCGGCCGGGGATGTGGCCGGGGACCCAGAACTCATCATGGCGGATGTCGCGCAGGCCCACGGCCTGGTTGCGGTCCGGTGATTCCCACACCACGCTGTCGAGCAGTCGCATGATCCCGCGGTGGGGGTTGACCGCTTCGAGTTCCTGCACGGTGAACTGGGGGCGGTCCAGGTCGATGCCGGAGATGTCGAACAGGCGCTGTGCGGCCATGTGCTTCCCGTCAAAGGCTTCCAGGTGAAAAAGGGCCTATGGTGGCGATCGGCGCAGGGCCACGACGTGCCGACATTGGCGGCACCGCCGGGGTGGGTCGGACTGGCAGCGCCGAGCCGCCGGGCTGCGCGGGCGGGCTATTCGCTGGATTCCTCCCGCGCTTCGAGCACTTTCATGCGGACGGTCTGGGCGGCGTTCTTGATATCCTGCATGGCACGGCGCACGCGTGTGCCGGCGGCCTTGTTGCCGCCCGCCGCCTTCTGCACGTCCTCTTCAGCCGCCGCCACCAGTTGTTTGAGTGTTTCAAATGCCTCGATCATGAGCCTGAATCTCCAGTGCCACCGCCGGCGTGGCGGCGGCAAGTTGCGGATTGTAACGGATTTTCGCTCCTATGGCTGCCTGCGGCGGCAACACCTGCCCGGCACCGCCGCGCCGGCCGGGTGGTCCCGGACCTGCGGGGCCGAAGGGCACCGGATGCATCGGGCGCCGTTGGCTGCTTGCCAGGCTGGACGCCTGGCGAGGCGAAGGCGCCGGCGCAGAAGCCTCCAGTGGCATCCGGTGGCATCGACGGCACGGTCCGGGCACCGTCACCTTATCAGCGGAAGGATGCTCTTGAAAAGCGGCGTGCCCGCCTCGCAGACCAGTTCCAGCAGCAGCGATTCAACCGTTGTGGGGATCGCGCCGGCCTGCACCATCCGGCGCAGGGCCGGGTCGTGGTCCGCCGGGCGGCGCGAGCCGATGGCATCGGCGGCCACGCCCACGACCAGGCCGCTGTCCATCAGGTCCAGGGCCGTCTGGAGCACGCAGACGTGCG
This sequence comes from Phycisphaeraceae bacterium, assembly GCA_003551485.1. Taxonomy (GTDB): domain Bacteria; phylum Planctomycetota; class Phycisphaerae; order Phycisphaerales; family Phycisphaeraceae; genus B1Sed10-187. The sequence continues at coordinate 3,762 of PUMS01000160.1, forward strand.
ATTCGATGCCGCACAGCACCACCGACCGCGCCTGCACCGTCTCCAGGCACTGGCGCACCGCGTCGACGGCGGCGGAGAAGGTCATCTTCTCACACCGCACCGCCGGGGATTCCAGACGCGAGGCCAACTCATCCACCGTCGGGCCCAGGCCCTTGCGGTACTGCTCGGTGACCAGCACCGGCAGGCGCAGCAGCCTCGCCCCATCCACCAGGCGGCAGACCTGGGCAAGCACCCGCTCGTGCTCGTGGATGTGCGGCAGGAGCTTTTCCTGCACGTCGACGACCAGCAGGGCGGTCTGAGGGCATCGGAATCGCGGCAGCGCCATGGCCGCAGTATACCCGCATCACCACGGGGCGAGGGGCCGATCCATGCACCGGGGTCTGCAAACGCAGGCCGTCGAACCGTCGCACGCCCTTGCCGCGCTGGAGGTTCAGCCGATGCGCTCATCCTTGAGGGGGCGGGTCATGAGCATGGTGATGGCCTCGATGGGGTCGAGGTCCTCGAAGAGCACGGCGTAGACGGCCTGGGTGATGGGCATCTCGACGCGGTACTGGCCGGCGAGTTCAACCACGGCGGCGGTGGTGGGCACGCCCTCGACGATGCCGGGTATCTGCTTGAAAACGGCTTCTAGCTTCTTGCCGCGCCCGAGCATCTCACCGCAGGTGCGGTTGCGGCCGGTGGGGGAGAAGCAGGTGGTGGCCAGATCGCCCACACCGGTCAGGCCGAAGAAGGTCTCAGCCTGCGCGCCCATGGCGGTGCCCAGGCGGGTGATTTCGGCCAGTCCGCGGGAGAGCAGGGCGCTCTTGGCGTTGTTGCCGGCCTGGAGGCCGTCGAGGATGCCCGCGGCCAGGGCGATGACGTTCTTCAACGCCCCGGCCAGTTCCACGCCCAGCAGGTCGGTGTGGGTGTAGACGCGGAACCAGTGCGTGGTGAAGGCGCTTTGAAGTCGGCGGGCCAGGGCGATGTCATCGCTGGCAGCGCAGACCGTGGCGGGCAGGCAGCGGGCCAGTTCATCGGCGACCGAGGGGCCGGAGATGGCCGCCAGCGGGCGCGGCGGGCCGTCGGGGTCATCGGGGCCCTCGCGGCCGAGCACATCGGCGATGATCTGCGTCGGCCGCAGCAGCGTCTGCTTTTCGATGCCCTTGGCCACGGAGGCGATGGGAACCCGAGGCGGCAGGTGGGGGCCCAGGCGGGTCCACACGGGGCGGATGTACTGGGTGGGGATGGCGTTGACCACCAGGTCGGCGCCACCGAGGGCGCGGCTCTCGGCGGCGGTGAGCACAATGCGGTCGGGCAGGCGGTGGCCGGGCAGGTAGCGGCGGTTCTCCCGGGTCTGGATCAGGGTTTCGATGTGCTCGGCGAACGGGCCCCACAGGGTCACCGCGTGGCCCTGCGATTCCAGCAGCAGGGCGCAGACGGTGGCCATGGAGCCGTCGCCGATGATCGTGATGCGTTCTGCCATGTGCGAACCACCTGGGCCGTGAGCCTGTAGAGTCATGAAACCGACCGTGCCATTCTGACGATGCCCTCCCCCGGCAGCAAGCGGGCCGCGGGTCGCGCCGGGCGAGGATGGGCACGCTCGGGCGGTGGCCGGGCGGCGAACGCGGGATGGCCCCGGCCGGTGACCGGCTCACCCCTCTGGTGGACCGGGGCGGCGTTGCAGTCTGGAGCGAGTGGACCGCATGGGAAAGGCGTTTGTTAGACTGATCCGCCGACAGTCATCGTTTGGCGCCCGCGGTCGTATCGCGGGCGCCGGGTGTCGGGGTGCGTTAAACTGGCCCGCTCGCGGCCGGCAGGACGATGGAATGAGCGTCCGGCGCTCGTGGCTGCGGTCTGGCCCGGATCAGGAGTTCTTGCGATGTATTCGATGCGGATTGGCGATGTGACCGGCAGGCGGTGGGGTCGGCTGACGGTGCTGCTGCTGGCTGTGGCCCTGGGGCTGGGGTCGGTCGGCTGTGAGGTTCATTCGTGGATGGGCGACCCGCGTGGTATGGGGGGCTTTGAGCGCACGCCTCGCGAGGTGCCGATCCTTCGCCAGCTTGACCTGATCGATGAGCCCTCGCCGTTCCCTGAGGGCCTCTCGGATGTGCGGCCGGAGGACCTGGTGCCGGTGGTGGAGGAATACCGGATGGGCCCGGGCGACCTGGTGACCTTCCAGATCATGCACCTGGTGGTGCAGGGCCAGGAGTCGGTGATCACGCGCGAGGTGGATGAGCTCGGCCGCGTGCGCCTGCCGCGGGTGGGCACGGTCGAGCTCGATGGGGTGTCGGCGAGTGAGGCCGAGCGGATGGTGGGTCGGCGTCTGGAGGAGCTGGGGCTGGTCCGCGATCCGATGGTCTCGGTGCTGATCCAGCAGCGTCGTCAGGCGACGTTCTCGATCAATGGCGAGCCACGTCAGGGGGGTATCCGGGTGGGGACGTATCAGATTATCGGAACCGACTTTCGCATTCTTGACGCATTGACGCTTGCCGGGGGTGTGCCGGGGGCCACCAAGAGCGTTTACATCATCCGTCGGATCGCGCTGGAGGCCCCTGACCGGCCGGTGGACCCCGATGCGCCGGTTCCGCCGGACCGGCCGCTGCCGCGCGATCCGGAGGAGTTGCTTGAGGAGTTGCAGGGCGCGCTGGGCGACCCGATGCGGCCGGAGGACGCTGGTGTGCGTCCGCCTCGCGATCTGATTGAGGATGATCTTCCCGAGCCGCCGATGGTGCACGTGGAGGGCCGGTGGGTTCGTGCCGATGAAGCCGAGCGGCCGCGGCGGCGGGTGCGTGATGAAGACGATGCCCTCCGGCAGGTGGTGACGCAGCGGATCATCATGATTCCCTACGACCGCTTGAGAGTGGGCGATATGCGCTACAATGTGGTGATCCGCCCGGGGGACATCATCTGGGTGCCCCCGCCGACGCTGGGCAACGTGTTCATCGAAGGCGAGGTGGTGCGTCCGGGGACGTTCGCGCTGCCGGGCGACGGCGACCTGACGCTGAAGCGGCTGGTGGCCGCGGCGGGCGGGCTGACGCAGACGGCGGTGCCGCAGCGGGTAGAGTTGACCCGTCGGATCGGCCCGGAGCGGGAGGTGATCATGCGTCTGGATTACCAGGCGATCCGCGAGGGCAGGGAGCCGGACATTTTCCTGAAGGAGAATGATCTGGTTCGCGTGGGCACGGCCTTCTGGGCCACGCCACTGGCGGTGATCCGCAACGGATTCCGCACCAGCTACGGTTTCGGCTTCGTGCTGGACCGTAACTTCAACGTAGACGTGTTCGGGAGATGACCGGGTGCCGGTTGGGCGCCCGGACGGGCCGAGGGAGCGGGCTCGGCAACGACCGGCAGCGGCGGGTGGGCTCAAGTGGCGGTTAAACCCAAACCGTCAGGGGCCCGATGCCGTAGTGGAACAGACATGACCACCGCTTCGCCAAGCTTGCGCCGTGAGTTGGAGCCGGAAAACGTGCCGTTGCTCTCCCGCGAGGGATGGGTGTGGACGGTGGCCATCGGTGCGCTGTTTGCATTAATCTATTACAGTTTCTTGATCCGCATGGGTCGGGTCGCGTGGGAAAACACCGACTGGTCGCATATTCCCCTGATTCCGGTCTTCTCGCTGATTTTCGTCGTTCAGCGCAAGAAAGAGATACTCGCTTGTCCGGCACGCATCTTCTGGCCCGGCCTGTTGCTGCTGCTGGGCGGGATTTTCGGCTTCGCCCTGGGGATTTACCCCGGCCGCAACGACATGATTCAGGGCTACAGCATGATCCTGGCCCTGTTCGGCCTGGTGCTGTTTCTTCAGGGGCCGGGCCGGATGAAGATACTGTGGTTCCCGGTGCTGTACCTTGTGTTCGCGGTGGCGATCTCGCAGCGGTACTGGGAGATGATCGCCTTCGAGATGCAGTTGCTGGCGGCGGTGATCGCCACGGGGGTGATCCAGATCATTGGTCTGGTGATCGATCTGGATGCCACGGTGACCGGCGCGCGGATCGATCTGTACGTGACCGGGGCCGGCGGTCTGCCCGAGCGCCAGAATCCGTTCATGGTCGAGGAGGCCTGCTCGGGTCTGCGGATGCTGATGACGTTCCTGGCCCTGGGGGTGGCCATCGCGTTCGTTTCCACCCACCGGCGCTGGTGGCAGCGCCTGATCATCGTGGCCTCGACGGTGCCGGTGGCGATGCTGGTCAACGTTCTGCGGGTGGTGGTCATCGCGGTGCTGTCGACGAAGGTGAGTGAGGAACTGGGTCGCGGCGATGCCCACATTGCCATCGGCATGACGATGCTGATTCCGGCGGCGCTGATCTTTCTGCTGCTGGGCTGGGTGCTGGACAAGCTGGTGATCTATGACCCGGCCCAGGAGCGTGCGCGTCTGCGGCGGCGTCAGGCGCCGGCGCAGCCTCTGGAGCCGGCCTCACCGTCGCGGCTGTCGCTGGATGGGCTCAAGTCGGCGTGGTCCGGTGAGCAGCCCCGAGACGTGGGGGCGGGTCAGTCCCTGCCTGGGCTGCTTCGCGCCTGTGGCCGCAGCATCGCGTGCCTGCTGCGGGATAACCGTGAGGTGCTGAAGGCCGCTTTCGCCGGGCTGCGGATCGGGGTGGCGCTGCTTCTGGTGGGCGCGGCGGGGGCGTTCGGTCTCTACCTGCTGGTCTCGGAGATGCTTGCGGCGTTGGGCCAGCCGGTGAACGCCATCCGCATCGGCGCGGGGCTGGCGCTGATCGGCGGCGCGGGGTTCGCCGCGGCCATCCCGCTGCATTGGCGGTTGAACCTTCCAACGGGCCGGCCGGGCGCGCGCGAGCTGGGGATTGTCTGCGGGGTGTTGCTGGCGGCGGCGGTGGGTCTGAACGGGGCGGTTCAGGCGATGCAACTGGCGCTGGACAAGAAGCCGGTGCCGATCCGCAGGCCCCTGGACAGCCTGCCGCGGCAGGTCGGCCCCTGGTCGTGGGAGGCCGAGCGCGACGAGCGCCTCGGCCGCGAGATGGAGCAGCAGCTTGGCACGCAGCAGTACATCATGCGCCAGTACATCTACCGGGGCGATGGCGACGGCCATGGCTCGCAGGGGATTCTGCTGCACGTGACCTACTACACCGGCTCGGTGAGCGTGGTGCCGCACGTGCCGGAGCGGTGCTTCGTCGGCGGGGGCTTCCGGCCGGTGGGTCGGGGCGTGGTGGGATTGTCGGTCGAGGGTGACCAGTATGCCTACAATGAAGACTCGGGCACGTGGGAGGCCGTTTTCGATGAGGATCGCGATGCAGTGACGATTCCCTCGATGGACATGCGGGCGAGCGTGTTCCGCTTTGAGGACCCCGACTTCCGCGGTCAGGTGCAGAGCGTGTTCTACTTTTTCGCCGCCAACGGGCGGTTTTTCGCCACGCCCGACCAGGTCCGTGCCGAGGCCTTCAACCCGCGGGACCGCTACTCCTACCATGCCAAGATCGAGATGATGCCGCTGGGCTTTTCCAGCGAATCGGAGGGACGTGAGGCGGTTGAGGATTTTCTCAGCCGCATGCTGCCGCACGTCATGGCCGCCCTGCCGGACTGGGAGGCCGTGAAGCGCGGCGAATGGCCGCCAGAAGCGCAGGAAGCGCGGTGACTGCTGCATGACCCGGCGCGGCCGGCGGTGTGCCGCCGGCTGCGCCACCTTCCCTGACAGGAGCGTGAACCCGCATGGCTCGTCGTGTCAATATCCCGTTCGTTATCGGTCTGGTGACCGCCCTGGTGCTTACCGCGGGCCTGGTGGTGGCCGCGCTTTACTACGTCAACCAGCGTTCCGGCCGCGAGGCGCGCGGCGACCTGTTCCTGGAGCAGGGCCGCGAACGGATGCAGCAGGCATCGCGGTTGATCCGTGAAGAGGGCCTGGAGATGCTGGAGGAGGCCTACGAGCTTCGCCGCAACGCCCGCGAACTGCTGGGCGATGCGCTGCATGAGTTCCAGGCCGCGATCGCCCACGACCCGCAATTGACGCACATCCGCTACAAGCAGTACGAGGCCATGACGCTCATGGCGGTGGACAACCGCCAGCAGCTCAGGTCGCGCCATGCCAGCATGGAGCGGGTGCTGCGGGATGCCTTCTCCGCCTCGCCGTCCAACGAGAGCTTCTCGCGCTGGATGGAGCTGCTGCTGGAGGTGGGCCACCTCGACGGGGTGCACAGTGAAAGCCGCGCGGCGATCGACGGGCAGCCGGGCCTGTGGGCGCCGCGCCTGTACCGGGCGATCGCGCAGGTTCAGCGTAACGAGTCTCGGCCGCAGCGCGATGCCGATGCCTGGCAGCGCGCCGGGACCGACCTCGAGGCGGTGCGCGATCAGCAGCCCGACCACGCCCTGGCCGCACACTACCTTGGCCGATGGCACGCCGCCGAGGCGCAGCGGCTGGAAGAAGAAGGTGAAGATGCCCAGGTGGTCCAGTCACACCGCGATGAGGCGCTGCGCCTGCTCGATGAGAGCTGGGACGCCCTCGAAGCGGATACCGAACGCCGCATCCGCGGCGCGTGGGTCTTGGTGGGCACAGGCCACATGGACGAGGCAAGGCAGAGGCTGCTGGCCATCGGCGAGGAACTCAAGCGGTCGCCGCAGTCGACCCGCGACGTGTTGATCTATCTTGAACTGGTGCGCAGGCTGCCTGAAGGAGCCTTCGAGGAGCCGGCCGATCAGGTCGATTCCGGCGAGCATCGCCAGCAGCGTCGTGCCCGGATGCGCCGTGTGCTCGATGCAGCGCTGAAGGCCATGCCCGAGAGCGTGGGATTGCGGTTTCAGCAGGCGATGATGATGCAGCAGCAGGGCGATGCGGCCGAGGCGGTGGCGGCGCTGCGCCATATCTACGAGCAGAGGCCGGTGCTGCCGCCGCGGGAGGCGGCCACGGCGTTTCATCACCAGCAGCGGGCCGGGCTGCAACTTGCCGAGGCGATGGTGGCCGAGGCCGCCGACCCGCGCACCGATGCCCGGCGGCGGCAGGCGGCGCTGGAGGAGGCCGGCCAGATCATCGAGAGTGTGCGCAGCGAGATGGGCGAGAGCCTGGAGCTTCGGTTGGTCCGCGGCCACCTGAAGCTGCTGCGCGGCGAGCATCGCCGGGCCCTGTCCGAATTGCAGCCGGTGGTGACGGAACTGGCCCGCGGCCGGGATGGGCGCCGGTACATGTCGGCGCTTCGCCTGCTGGCTCATGCGGCCCAGGCCGCGGATGAGACGGGCGTGGCCGTCGATGCGCTGCAGCGGCTGCATCAGATGGGCGTGGGCGATGTGGCCACCATCGGCGGCCTGGCGGAACTGAAACTTCGAATGCGCGATTTCGATGAAGCCGAAAGGCTGCTGGATTTGCTGGTGGAACACGAAGATCAGGTGCCGCAGCTCCGCCACCTGCGCGCCCGGCTGTATTACGGCCGCGGCCAGCACGAGCGCGTGGTGGAGCTGTTCGAGCCGCGGGCCGATGAGATCGATGGCCTGCCGCGGCGGCTGCTGATCGAGTCGCTGGTGGAGTTGGATCGCGGTGAACGCGCTGCGGAGCTGCTCCAGCAGCACCTGGAGCGCCGCCCCGACGACGCCGATGCGCTCAAACACTTCGCGGCGCGTTTTGCGGGGGCGCATCCGCAGCAGAGCCGTGATCTGATCGAGCGGGCCCGTGAGGCCGGCGTGTCGCAGCGCGACCTCCGTGAGGTCGAGATGATCATCCGGCTGGAAGAGGGTCAGGGACCGCTGACCGAGGAGGAGGTCCGTGATTTTCAGGCCGCGCGCCGCCAGGAGCAGCTCGCGCAGGACCCTGTGGGTTACCACCTGGGGCTGTGGCGGCAATGGCTCGCCCAGGGCCGCCTGAATGAAGCCGAGGATGCGCTGGAGGCGGCGATCGAGGCCGCCGGTGATGACGGTGAAAGCGAGCGCCAGCCCCGCCTGGTCGAGGCGCGGATGATCCATGCGTTGCAGACCGGGGACCTCGAGGCCGCCCAGGAGCTTGTCAGCGTGGCCCGGCAGTCCGATATCGACGGCGCCGGCGGGCGGGTCTACGAGGCGCAGCTCCTGATGCTGCGCGGCCGCCACGAGCAGGCGGCGCGCCGGCTGGAGGAGGCCGTCGAACGGGTGCGGGTCAGTTCCGCAATCCACCAGATGCTCGGTGATGCCTACATGGCCATGGGTGAGCTGGAGCGGGCCACCCAGACCTATCGCACGGCGATTGCGCAGCGGCCGAACAACATTCAGGCGCGGCTGAGGCTGGCCGAGGTGCTGGAGCGCCGCGGGCAGGGCACGCAGGCGATCGATGCGGTTCGGCAGGCGATCGATCTGCAACCGGACATGCACGCCCTGCGGGCCCGGTACGTCGCCCTGGCGCAGCGGTTCGGCCGGGTCGATCAGGCCATCGACATGCTGCGAAGCCGCATCGAGCGCAACCCGCAGGACGTGTCGGCCAGGCGGCTGCTGATCGACGTGCTGGCAAGACACAACCAGTTGGATGAGGCCCGCAGGCTGAGCGAGAGGTTGCTGGAGGAGCATCCCGGCAACGTCCAGTACGTGGCCCAGTTGGCCAGGGTGAGGGCGATGGAAGGCGACGTGGAGGAGGGTCGGCGCCTGCTCGCCGAGCACCTGCGCGAGCGTGGCGACGACGTCGGCCTGCGCGACTGGCTGGCCCTGGCGCAGTTCCTGCAGCGCAGCGGCGACCTGGAAGGGGCCGAGCGGGCCCTGGTCGAGGCGCGGGCGCACGATGATGAATCGGCAACGGCTCAGCGCCAGCTTGCCGCCCTGCTGGCACAGCGGGGCCACCATCGCCAGGCCGAGCGGATGTACCGCGATCTGATCGAGCGCTTTGCGCAGGACATTGGCCTGGCCACCGCGTTCGTCAGCAGTCTCATCGCCCAGCAGCGCTTCGATGAGGCCCGGCAGGTGCTCGACGAGCTGCGTGAAGGCCTGACCGAACCGCAGCGGGTCGCCGCGGCCAGTCAGTTCAACCTGAGCGAGGTGCAGTTGCTGCTGGCCCGCGCTGTGGCCAGAGAGCAGGAGGCCGCGGCTTACCGCGAGCGCGGCCAGCGCGACCCGGCCGAAGCCGCCCGCCGCCGGGCCTCGCAACTGCAACAAAGCGCCCTGGAGCGCATCGAGCAGGTGCTCAGCGCAGGCGACATCGCGCCCCAGTCGCAGGCGAGAATCCGACTCGAGCGGGCGCGGATTCTGTTGGCCAAGGGCCAGCGCGATGAGGCGCTGCACGCCCTGCGCCGTGCCGTCGACATCGCCCCGGACTTCGATCAGCCATACCTGCTCCGCGCCCAGGCGCTGGCCGAGCATGGCAGCGTGTCCGCGGCGGTCGAGGAGGTCCAGGCCCTGCTGTCACGCCAGCCCGAGCACGAACAGGCCCGCAAGCTGCTGGCCCGGCTCTTCAACCAGCGGCCCGACCGCTATGACAGCGAACTGGGGCGGCATCTGATGGAGTCGGCCCGCATGTACCCCCTGGACCCGTTCTGGCCGACGATGCAGGGCCGTCAGGCGGTACGGCAGGGCCGCCACGATCGTGCGGTGCGCTTCTTCCGGCAGCGCATGGAGATGGGTGGTGGCGAGGAGGCTGTTGCCGACCTGGCGACGAGCCTGCTGGCCCTGGACCGTGCCGAGGAGGCATGGCAGGTGGTCACGGCCCACCCCGACCTGCTGCGCCAAAGCGCCCTGCTGCTGGCCATCCAGGGCCATTGCCTGCTGGCCATGGAGCGCTCCGATCAGGCGGCGCGATCTTTCGAGCTGGCCGTGAGGCAGGTCGATGGCCTGGGCAGCGCTGCGGCGGTGTTGCGGCGGATGCGCGAAGCGTTGGGGCTGGAAGGCAGCATCGCCCTGCTCGATCAGGTGGCGCCGGTGGACAGCGGCCGCCACGGGGCGGTGGCGTTGCAGCTCAACCTCGCGACGATGCTCAATCGAGAGGGCGAGCACCCGCGAGCCGTCGACCGCTTCGAGCAGTTGCAGCGGATCGTGCCCGAGGGCGATGCCATGTACATGGTGATGCTCCAGGGCATGGCCGAGGCCCTGCATCATGCGGGGCGAACGGACGCAGCGCTGGCCGCCTATGACCGGATTCTGCGGATCAGCCCCGATGACATGGCAGCGCTGAACAACTCGGCGTTTCTGATGGCGCGTGATCCGCACCTTCTCGAGACGGCCCTGGAGCGCGCCCGGCGCGCCGCCGAAATGGCGCCGCGCAACTTCCAGGTGCTGGACACGCTGGGCTATCTGCAGTACCTGCTGGGCAAGTCCCGCGAGGATGAGCCGCTGATTGACGAAGCGCGGCAGACGCTGCGGCGCAGCATGGAGATTCAGGAGTCGCCGCACAACCTCTACCACCTGGGCCTGGTCGAGATGCACCTGGAGCGGCGTTCCGTGGCGCGGCAGTTGTTTGAACGCGCGGTGCGCGCGGCCCAGAGCGACCGGTCGACATACGCCGAAGTGATCAAGGGCGCCAACGAGGCGCTGGCGGAGCTGCGCCAGTAAGCGCGATCCGCACGACATGGCACGGGCCGCGGGCCCGGCAACTGACCCCAGAGTCAAGCAAGAGAGATCATCCCGAGGATTCGACGATGAGTCAACAACCGTACCTGACGGTGGACCCGCTCAGCTCCCCCTCGTCACCGGCCGCGCAGCCGTCGTCGACGATGACACGCTTCAAGTCCATCAACGTCTTCAAGATGATTCGCGAATACTGGCTGCTGCTGCTGCTGGTGGCGATCGTGGGCGCAGGCGTCGGTGCGGCGCTGTTCTTGTACCTCGACCGCGAGCAGCCGCGCTTCCGCTCGCAGGCGGCGTTGCAGTTGTCGGCGCCGATCCAGGACGTCTACGCCCCGCCGGCGGAAGCGGCCGAGGCGGCGGCCGGCGGTGTGGCGCAGATCCAGATGCGGGCCAACACCCACGCCAGCCTGATGACCGCCCAGCACATTCTCCAGCGCGTGCTGGAGGTGCGCACGGTGCAGGACACGCCCTGGTACCGCGGCATCGCCCCGGGCCGGCGCCTGCAGGAGTTGCGCGACGCGGTGCGGGCCTGGGTGCCCAGGCAGCAGGCCATGATCCACGTGTCGGTGTCCACCGGCCACCGCGAGTCGTCGCAGATCATCCTCGATGAACTGCTGCGCCAGTACCGGGCGGATGTGCAGAACCAGAACCGCATCCGCTGGCAGGGCATGAAGGACATGCTCGAGGCCGACGTCACCACGCTGCGGCGGCGGGTGGATGAGTTCGAGGCCGCACGCGAGGAATACGCCCTCGAGCACCGCATCTCGGACGTGGCCCTGGGCCACGAAACGGCCCTCCAGAACCGCACGCGGATCAACGATGAACTGCACCAGTACCGCGGGGCGCTCAGTGCCGCCCAGGGGCAGTTGAACATGCTGCGGCAGCAGAGCGAGACCGGCTTCGCCGCGGCGATCCACCCTGAAGTGCTGGCCCACCCGCACATCCTTCGCATGGATGAGCAGGTCCGCCAGCTCCGTGTCACCCGCGATACGCAACTGCTTCAGCTCGGACCCACCCACCCCAATGTCAAGTCGGTCGAGCAGCAGATCAGCTCGCTGGAGTCGGCCCGGCGTGAGAAGATCGCCGAGCTGACGCGCGAACGGGCCGAGGCCCAGCTTCAGAACGTCGTTTCCCTCATCGACCGCTACCGGGCGCGGGTTCGTGAGCTGGAGCCGCAGTTCGCGGCCGAGGATGACCGGGTGCGCGAGCTGTCCCGGCGCCGCGCCTCCTACGAGGCCCTGGTCAGGGCAGAGGAGCGGGAGCGCGAGCGGCTGATGGAGGTCACCGCCATTCAGGATGCGATCCTGCTGCGCGAGCGGCGTCCGGACCATGATGGCGTTCGCGTGGCGTACTGGGCCACGCCCGCGGAGAAGGTTTTCCCCCGCTGGTACATCGTCACCCCGCTGGTGGCGCTGGCCCTGGTGGCGCTGGTCGGCGGCCTGGTGGTGCTGCGCGAGCTGCTGGATCAGCGCATCCGCGGTACCGACGATGTGCGGATGCTGCCCAATGCCGACCTTCTCGGCGTGTTGCCCGATGCCGACGATGCGCCCGGGCGCGTGCGCGAGATCGAGAACGTGGTTCGCACCGACCCGGCGGGGATGCTGGCCGAGTCGTTCCGCAACCTTCGCACGGCGATCAACGCGCGCCTGGACCGGCGCGGGTTCAAGACGCTGATGCTGACCTCGGCCCAGGCCGCCAGCGGCACCTCGGCGATCGTGAACAACCTGGCCTCGGCCTGGGCCTTCCAGGGCCGCAAGGTGCTGGTGATCGATGCCAACGTGCGCCGGCCGGCGATGGACCGGCTGTTCGGTGTGAGCGGGTCGGTGGGCCTGGTGGACGTGCTGGGCGGGCGCGCCTCGCTGGATGAGGCGATCGTGCCGGTGGGCGACCCGGACCTGGAGGTGCTGCCGGCGGGCAATCTCAACGGCACACCGCCGGAAATCTTCGAGCGCGGCGAGTTCCGCGCCTTGCTGGCTGAGGTCGAGAGCCGTTACGATGTGGTCCTGCTGGATGCCGCCCCGGCGCTGATCGCCTCCGACGCTCAGCTCATGGCCCGCAGCGTGGACGCGATGGTGATGGTGGTGCGTGCCGTCGAGGACACCCGCGGCATGATCGCCCGGATGCTGGACCTGTTCGAGGGCCAGCGGGCGGATGTGCTGGGCGTGGTGCTCAACGGTGCGCGTCGGGCCAAGAGCGGTTACTTCCGCGAGAGCTTCCGCGAGTTCACCCGCTACCACCGGCCGATTCCCCAGCGCAAGGTCAACGGCGCCCCCGGCCCCCGCCGCGCCGAGACGGCCTCCGCCGCCGGCGATGACGGGCACTGACCCCGGCGGTTTCGCGGGGACTGCGAAAGGGGCCTTGCAGGCCCCGTGCCTCGATGCGGGCGGTCGCCGTGTATCGAGGTCGGCAACGCCCTCGGGCACCGGCCCCGGGGCAGTTTCAGCCCCCGGGCGGGCCGGCGGGATGGATGCGCGGTGGCTGTGAAAGGTCGCCATGAAGTGCGGTTCTGTCGCCGCAGGCTGATGGCTGCAAGACGTTATCGCCGCGGGGGGGGCGATGGGATGGGCTGGCTTGCGGCGGGCGTTGCGGTCGTGGCCGGTGCAACGGTCCAGGTGAGGCTGGAGCAGGCTCCGGGGTAGGTATGGCCCTCGGGCCGGAAGGAGCATGCGTGCCGCGGAATCAGAAGTGGACGATGGTCACGGGCGGGGCCGGTTTCATCGGCTCGCATCTGGCCGAGTATCTGGCGCTTCAGGGCCGGCGCCTGCGGATCGTGGATGATCTGTCTACGGGTTGCCGCGGCAACATCGAGCACCTGCTGGGCCCGGACTGCGAGCTGCATCCGCTGCGCATCGGCGATGCCCTGGCGGCCGAGCCGGAGCTCTTCGATGACGTCGATGAGGTCTATCACCTCGCGGCGACGGTGGGCGTGAAATGCGTGGTCCAGGACCCGGTCACGGCCATCGGCAACAACGTCGGCCAGACCGATGCGGTGCTGGCCGCGGCGGCCAGATCAGGCGTGCGGGTGCTGCTGACCAGTTCCAGCGAAGTCTACGGCCGGGCCGCCGCGAAGCCGCTTGGCGAGGATGATGAGCTGCATTACGGGCCCACCACCAGCCCGCGGTGGAGCTATGCGCTTGGCAAGGCGATCAATGAGCATCAGGCGCTGGCCTGGCGTGCGCGGTGCGGGCTGGAGGTGGTCATCGTGCGGCTGTTCAACACCATCGGCCCGCGACAGAGCGGACGATATGGCATGGTGGTGCCCCGGTTCGTGCAGTGGGCGCTGCGCGGTGAGCCGCTTGTGGTCCACGGCGACGGCCGCCAGCGGCGCGCCTTCTGCGACGTGCGCGACGTGGTGAGGGCGTGCATGGCGTTGATGGCCGAGCCGGCCTGCCACGGGCGGGTGTTCAACGTCGGGTCTGACCGGTCGGTGTCCATTGCCGAGCTGGCGCGGCTGGTTATTGACCTTGCGGGCAGTCAATCGCCGATCGAACTGTTACCCCACGAGCGCGTCTACGGCCCCGGTTTCGAGGACCCGCGAGACCGGGTGCCGGACCTGGGGCGGATTCGCGAGGCGATCGGGTTTGCCCCGGCGTGGCACCTGGAGAAGACGCTATCGCAACTGATCGAGCAGGAGGCGGTGGTCGGCTAGAGGCATCGCGATGATGGAAACGGCGACGGCAGCGCTGGGGTTCTCACCGCTTGATGGCGGAGCGCTGTCGCTGTGGGCCAGTGCCGCCGATCGGGCGCGGCCGGTGACCTATATCCACGATTATGTCTGGGTCTTCATCATCGCCTTCCTGGTGGCGTTCATTACCACCCCGCTGATGCGGCGCCTGGCGCTGCGCTACGCGGTGGTGGATCGTCCCGATGTGCGCCGCAAGATGCATCTGGAGCCGGTGGCCTACCTGGGCGGTGTGAGCATCTTCCTGGGCTGGATGGCGGGTCTGCTGGCGGCGGGTCTTGTGCTCCCGGGCCACCTGATGGCCGTGGTCGGCAGCGTGCAGACGCTGCTTCCGCTGAACATCATCGCCGGTGCGCTGGTCATCCTGGTGGTGGGCCTGCTGGATGACGTGTTCGCCATCGGCCCGCGCTACAAGGTGGCGGGCCAGCTCTTTGCCGCCGCCGCCCTGGCCAACCAGCAGGTGCCGGTGGCGGGCGGGGGTGAGGTTTTCCTGGGCGCCAAGCTGGTGCAGGACTCGCTGGGCATCGTGGGGCTTGCGGCCCTGCCTCAGATGGCGGCGTACACGCTGGGGACGGCGGTGATCGCCCTGTTCGTGCTGGGCGGGTGCAACGCGGTGAACCTCATCGACGGGCTCGACGGCCTGGCGACGGGGATGACGGCGATCTGCATCCTGGGTCTGCTGCTGGTGGGGCTGCACGTGGCCACGATCGGCGTGGCGACGCCGCAGGCGGCCTACCAGCCGGTGCGGATCGTGATGTGCATCGCGATGCTGGGAGCGCTGCTGGCGTTCCTGCCCTACAACTTCAACCCCGCGGTCATCTTCATGGGCGATGCCGGCTCACTGCTGCTGGGCTACCTGGTGATGGCCATCATCCTCCACTTCAGCTACGTGGGCGTTTACGGGCCGATCTTCGTCATGGCGGGGCTGATCATCTTCGCCATCCCGATCATCGACACGACGCTGGCGATCGTGCGTCGAAAGATGCGCGGCGTGCCGATCTCCAGCCCGGATTGCCACCACCTGCACCACCAGGTGCTGCGCGGGTTCCGCAGCCTGGGCGCGGGGACGAATCTGAGCGTGAAGCTGGCGGTGATCGTGATGTACCTGCTCGGGGCGCTGTTCGCGGCACTGGGGACGGTGCTGGCGCTGGGCCGCGGGCTCTACGTGCTGGCCGTGGCGCTGGTGCTGTTCTGCTTTATCGGGGTGACGGCGTTCAAGGCCGGCCATCGCCAGCACGTGCGCGATCGCCTTCGCGTCGCCGGGCAACTCGATGACGACGAGGCGCAGGCCGATGTGCCGTCCCCGGCGCCCAGCGCCGATGCCGCCACGATGGATGAGGATGCCACATCAAACCGCCCTGAAAATCCGGCCCCCTCTGCCTCCGGGAGAGGACTGCGGTGAGGGCGGATGCCCAGCGCGGCACAGCCGCATCCCACCGACCAACGGACGAGGGACGGGAGGGAGATGATCTCACGCGAAGGCGTGAAGGAAGCAAGTGGATATCGGATGCGCGTTGCAGCAGGAGAGATTCACTTCTTCAACAGGAGGGGGTACGCCGTCATTGTGAGCAATCCCTTAAATTTGACCCACTAACGATCACTGAGAATTGACCCACCCCGGGTCGGGATGTGTCAGCCCGCCCCCTCGTCCGGGGGAAAAAAGAGGAGCAGGAGCCCCTTGCCCTGCGCGTATCCCATCGCTCTGAGGGTCGCAAGGCGACGCGGGCGACGCCCGGTACGAGTGAGGATGGCTACCAGCCCCGGGCCTGCGGGCGGGCGGCTTCGAGCCAGGTGGTGTAGTCCTCGGCATCGTCGAGGCTCGCCAGGGCGGCACGGCGATGCTCGGTGAGTGATCGGAGGCGTTGCTCGAGTTGGTCGGGATCGGTGCCGGCCCGTTCGCGTCCGGCCAGCGCCCCGGCCGGATCGAGCAGCCATACACCGTTGCGCCGGGTCAAAGTGAACGGTGGCGTAAAGCCGGGCGGGATGGGCGAGGCATCGCCCTCGCCAAGCTCCAGACGCCGCTGACGCATCACCTCGTAGCGGCCGGGCTCAGCGATCGAGGGCACGGCGAACGCCGCATCGAAGCTGACGGCACGGAACGTGCCGAAGCGGCCGAGCACAGCGCGGCGGAGGGCGCGCTGGGCGTGGCACAACTCCGCCGCGGCCCCGAACACCCCCGCCCAGCGATGCAGGCCGGGTGAGGGATCGACCATGCACGCCAGCACCGTCTCGACGTCTCCGGCCAGCATCCCATCGGCCAGCCGCGTCAACAGGGCCGAGGGGCTTTCGGCCCCGCGTACAGTCTCCGGCGGCAGGAGGGGCGTGAGCTGCGCCTCATCGTGTGGCTGCTGCTGGTCGGGGCTCGCGGCGGAATCGCCTTCAGCCGCGGCCCGGGCATCGTCGCTCTCACCGGTGGCGGTCGAGACCGGCCGGTCGATCCTGCGGTCTGCATCTTCCCCGCCGCGCGGCACGGTGGCGGTGTCATCTCTGCCACAACCGCCCGCGGCCAGGTTGATCACCACGGCCATCGCCACGGCGATGCACGCGGCCGATGCGGCGGCGGGGGCGAAGTCTGGGGCGACAGGTCTCATCACCATTATGAAAGGCCCCTGATCGTCGCGAATCCAATCCGCTTGAGCCACCTCTTTCTTTCCGGGTCGGGGGCCGGACCTTCCGGGGGTTTCC
>PUMS01000110.1 GCA_003551485.1 Phycisphaeraceae bacterium
CCCGGCCCCTCTCCCGGAGGGAGAGGGGAGTAAGAGGATGCGCCGCCCACCTCGGGTCGCGGTCTGGGCGGGTGCAGGGCGGTCATTGGGATGCGCCTTGCGGTTGAGCGGTGGCGGTGGGCCGCGACTTGCAGCCCGGCCGCAGCAGCACGACCAGGCCGGCGAGCAGCAGCACGCCGGCACCGATGGCGATGACCGACTTCATCGACCCGGCCGCGCTCGGGGCCGCGCCCGTGGCCGAACCGGTGGCTGCTTCGGAGCGCACGACCAGCGCCACCTGCCGGCCCGGCTCCATCTGCCTGGCGCTGTAGGCGTGGACGGCCTGGCCGCCGTTGTCGATCAGTTCCGGGCCGTCCAGGCCGGTGGCCTCGACCGTCATCCCCAGTTTGGGCGTGAACACGCCCAGGTGTCGCACGGCCAGCGCGCTGGTCAGGTCCAGCTTCGCGGCGCCGTCGCTGAGGGGGACGGCGTAGGTGAACTGGAACTGGTGCGTGCCCGGCAGCACGGGGGTGGTGACGATGATCCGCTCATCCTCGATGAGGGTGCAGCAGATGTCGAAGCCGTGGCCGAGGGACACATCGCCGCTGTCGGCGGGCAGCGGGAAGATGAGCGTGCCGCGGGTGGGCCGGCCGTGTTTGGACGCTTTGGCCTCGGCGTCGCAGGCATGTTCCTCGGCACCGACCTCGCCCTCGGTCTCGCCATCCTCCTGCATCACCGGCGACATCGCCTCGGCGGCCACGGACTCGGGCAGGGGCTTGCCGATCCAGGTGCGGTCGCTGGTGTTGCGGATGGCGTGGATTTCGGTGATGTAGAGCTTGTCCTTGTCGATGTGCAGCATCACGTGGCGCATGGCCACATCGTGCTCGACCGGCTCCTCCTGGGTCTCGAATCCCATGACGCGGACGGCGGCATCGGGCTGCTGGGCGTTCATCACCGGGCCGAGGCCCTGGTAGGTGGCCCCGCCGTGGGTGAGGCTGACCAGCGGCTGAACCGGCTGGTCGAACTCGAGGTCATCCAGCAGGATGCGGCCGCGCGAGTCGAGCCTGGCCTCGAGCTTGTCCACGATCCCGCCGCGGCCGTGGAAGACGACCTCGATGGGCAGGTCGGCCAGCGGCGGGGCATCCTTGCTTCCCTGCTGGGCACGGATCAGCAGCGAGCCGGAGAACGGCTGCGCTGTCATCTGGCCTTGCTGCGTGGTGGGGTGGCCCGGCGGCAGTTGCTTGCCACCGCCCTGGAGCGTGGGGTGGTCCGGCGGCATTCCCCCACCGCCCATGCCGCCCCCCATGCCGCCGCCCATGCCGCCGGCGGGCGGGGCCGCCGCGCCATCGCTGGGGCAGCAGTCATCGGCGTGTGCCGCGGGCACAGCGCCCGCCAGCAGCAGTGCGATCAGCGTCAGAGAAAGTCCGGTTGCGAGTTTGAAGCGTTTCATGAGGGTGTCTCCGCGGGTTAGGGCGTGTGAACTTGCATCGTCGTGGGTGAGGAGGATTCGCTGCGCTGCACGGCCGGGTGGGCCTTGGCGCGGCGGAGCAGCGGGGGCAGCAGGCCGAGCGTGGCCCCCAGGCACAGCACCACCGAGCCGATCCAGATCCACATCGTCAGCGGGTTGATGAGTATCTGGAGGGCGACGCGACGGCCGCCCTCTTCCCAGCCGGCGAGGGTGATGTAGATGTCCTTGACGGGCGTGGAGTGCAGGGCGATCTCGCCGTAGGGCTTCTCGGCCTTGTCGTAGAAGCGGGTCTGGGGCACGAGCTGGACGGTGCGGTCCCGGCCGTCGCGCACCGAGACGGTGGTCTCGACGGCGGTGTAGTGGCCCTGGCGCACCTCACGCAGCCGCTCGATCGAGACGGTGTATTCGCCGGCCTGCTTCTGCTGGCCGGGGGCCAGTTGCAATTCGTACTTCTCGTTGAACAGGCTCGAGCCGGCCACGCCGGCCATCATGAGGATCACACCCAGGTGAACCAGGTGTCCACCGTAGCGGCGATGATTGGCGTCCATCACCCCGAGCATCGCTCGACCGAGCGGCTCCGGGTTCTGGCGCTGTTGCAGCCGGGCGGCCTGGATCAGGTCCGTAGCCAGCAGCAGCACCGCCAGCACCCCGATGAACACGCACAGCAGCGCCCAGGGGTTGCTCAAGCCCGCCAGCAGCGCCAGGCCCGTGGCCAGGGCCGCCCCAATCAATGGCCGCGGCAGAGCGGTGGCGAGCTTCTCCTTCATTCTCCTGGCGGGTCCCACCAGCGGCGCCACCGCCATCAGGGCGATGGCCACCAGCAGCACCGGCACCACCACGCGGTTGTAGAAAGGCTCGCCCAGCCGCACCGACTCCTGTGCCACCGACGAGCTGATCACCGGGAAGATCGTCGCCACCAGCACGATCGCCGTGGCCAGCACCATGAGGAAGTTGAGCGCGAGGAAGGCGCCCTCGCGGCTGACCATGTCCTCCAGCTTGTGCTCGCTGGCCAGCAGCCGACGGCGCCACACCAGCACCGCCGCGCCGGCCACGGTGGCCGCGGCCAGGAAGGCCATGATCAGCGGGGCGATCAGCTCGCGCGGGTCGATGCTGCCGATGCTGAACAGGGCGATGACCAGTTCGCTGATCTTCGAGCTGCCGAAGGTATGTACGCTCTCGACGATGCCGCTGCGGGTCAGGAACGTGCCGAAGATGCACAGCAAAAAGGTGGCAAAGATCAGCCACGCGTTCCACTTCTTGAACATGCCGCGGCGCTGCTGGATGATGATCGAGTGCAGCAGCGCCGTCCCGGTCAGCCACGGCAGCAGCGAGACGTTCTCGACCGGGTCCCAGGCCCAGTAGCCGCCCCAGCCCAGTTCCACGTAGGCCCAGAGCGCGCCGATCAGAATGCCGATGCCCAGAAGCAGCCAGGAAAACAGCAGCCAGGGCCGTGCGATGCTCAGCCAGCGGTTGTCACTGCGGCCGGCGACCAGCACGGCGATGAGCATCGCCAGCGGGATGGTGTAGCCGGCGTATCCGAGGAACAGCGTAGGCGGATGCAGCAGCATCGCCCAGTCCTGAAGCAGCGGGTTGAGCCCGTAGCCGTCGGCCGGCGCCGAAGGCAGCAGCCGGAACGGATCGGCCGCGAACATCAGCAGCGCTGCGAAGCCGGCGCTGACCAGGGCCAGCACGCCCATCAGCGTGGCCCGCTCGGTCAGCCCTTCGCGCTGCCAGTGCCGCACGGCCACCAGGTTCATCACCGCCAGGATGCCCGCCCACAGCAGCAGGCTGCCCTCCTGCCCGGCCCAGAACGCCGCGAGACGGTAGCCCGCCGGCAGGGCCCGTTCGGTGTAGCTGGCCACGTAGGCCACACGGAAGTCGCTGTAGTAGAGCGCATTCAGCAGGGCCAGCGATGCCAGGCCCAGCAGCACGGCGAAGGCCGCCAGCGACCAGCGCCCCACGTTCAGCCAGCGCTCATCGCCGCGCCGGCCGGCCATGACCGCGGCGAAGAGAGCCGCCACCGCAGCCAGCAGTGACAGGGCGATGCTGTTAGCGCCGAGGTCGATCATCTTCGTTCTCCAGTCGCTTGGCGTGTTCTTCTGCCTGGTACTTGCTGGCGCACTTGGTCAACAGCACGTCGGCGGCGAAGTGGCGATCCGACTCCAGCCGGCCCTCGACGACCACCTCGATGCCCGGGGCCAGCATCGGGGGCACCACGCCGCGGTAGTCCACCGTCAGGCTCGCGGTCTCACCGACCATTTGAAACCGGGCCCGCAGGTCGCCGGGCTGGCTGTGAAAGTGCTCCTCACCAACCATGCCGCCCACCCGCAAGCGGCGTTCGGGCGCCTGCTCGCTGGCGAACAGTTCATCCACGGTCATGTAGTAGACCCAGCCCGAGGCCAGGCCCGTCAGCGCCAGGTAGGCCACAGCGCTGAGGGCGATCAGGGCGGCGACGGTGAGTTTGATGGTGGCGGGGTTCATGGCGGCCCTCACGGGATGCACCGGGTGAATGTTGACACCCTGAACCCTGATACAAATCCGATGCCACCATCACCGCCGCCAGCCCCCCACGAAGCGGGGATTCGCACCGCTGCGGCCCGGTTCGCGGCCAGGTCGTCCCCGGTGAGTCCCAGCTTTGAGCGGCGGGGGTGGAAGAGCATCCTGTCGGCGGGAACCGCAGGTCTCGCGATGGCGCTGCCGCAGTGCGGGATGGCGAGTGGGCGCCGCCGGTCGAGCGATTTCTGGTCATCGGGAGCCGCATGGCCGGTTCTGAAGGTCGGCAAGGCCGGCGACGCCCTCCCGATGCAGAGAAATGCTTCCCAGCGGGCTCAAAAGGCCATTCTGGGGGGCGCACCGCGGCGATCCGGGGGCCGATGGGGCGCGGGCCGACGGTGGCGGCGAAGCATCCCAGCGGACCGCCCGCAGGCGCAGGCAGCGGGCCAGACACCAGCGCGGCGGACTGTGCCGCGCACCGGCGGCGGTGGTATGGCGGTTGCATCGCGCTACCAGCGCTGGTTCCGCCGCGCTGTGATGGCCGGTGGGCGGTGATCGTGTCACCGCCTGGAACCAGCGCGGGTCTGCCCTGTCATGTTCCACCGTTTCCGCCCCGAGCGTCGAAGCCGCGCGCCCCCGCGGGGGATGGCGATCAGTCCGCTCATGAACCGTGCGAGGCGCGGCTCTGTGGCGCGGCCGGTTGGGCTCGATGGGCCTCGGTCGCGCCGGCTCCGCGGCTTGCACACGCTCCCGCCCCCCCTGAACAAGGAGATCCGATGTGAAATGGATCATGAAAGGCTCACGCATCCCACTGCTGCTGGCGGTGGTGGGATTGCTGTGGCTGGGCCTGCGTACCGAGCACGTCCAGGCCCACCCCGAGAGCGGCTGCGACAGTTGCCATGTGCCCCACGGCGCTTACGGCGACCACACCCAGGTGCCGCTGTGGAACCCCGATTACACTGAAACCACGCTGACCGAGTACTACACCAGCCCCACGCTGGATGCCCAGACCGGTCCGGTGGATGGGGCCAGCCGGCTGTGCCTCAGTTGCCACGATGGCACCAACACCCGTGTGCAGGACCAGGGCCGGACCAACTTCGGTCCCGGCGGCGCGATGGAAGGGCTGGAGAACAGCCATCCCGTCTCGTTCGTCTACGACCAGGCCCTGGCCGAGGCCGACGGCGCGCTGGTGGACCCCACCACGCTGCCGCGCGGCGTGCTTGATGGCCAGGGCAAGGTGCAGTGCACCAGTTGCCACGAAGTCCACAACACCCCCACGCGCCAGGAAGAAAGCAACCTGCGCTGGGCCTACGTGTCCGGTCCTCCACACCTGGAAACCACCACGGACTTCTGCCGCAACTGCCACATCAAGTGACGTCCCCCCTCCACCCCGACAGGGCCCCAAAGCCGCGCCTCCCCGGCGCGGCTTTTTTCATCCCACCAGCCACCGCCCCGCACGACCATCCCTTTCCCATCAAGGGACCGCCGCCGGCCCCACCTCCCCGCGCCACATGGTGGCCGCAAATTCTGGCAAAGCCGTGCCCTCGCGGTCGCGGCAGCCCCGTTGACGCAGTTCGACCGTGGGCCCTACCCTGAGGCGCTGCGTGCTTCACTGGAACCACCGTACGCCACGAAGGGAGATCACCATGATCGCCACACCCCGATGTTTTGCATTCGCCGCCGTCGCGTGCGCCGTGCTGGTGAATGGCGCTGTAGCCGGCGCGGCCGGTGAGCAGGATCAGAGAGCAACCGTCGAGGCCGCGGGGCTGCGGATCGTGCAGCCGCCGTATAACGATGAGCAGCAGATGCGGGCGTTCAACCAGCACCCCGGCACCCACCTGGCCGTGCTGGTCAAGGTGCCCCGGGGCGGGCTGATCGATGTCGACGACGGCGCGAGTGAACTGGCCGCGTTCACCGACGACCGGGGAACCGACCTGCTGGCCGGCGATCGTCGCTTCGGCCGAACGGGTGTGGGACGCAGGGCCCGCATCAGCTCCGATGGGCGTGCTGCGCTGGTGACGATCAGCGGCCCCAATCAGCCCGCCCCGGAGGCCACCGGCATCCGCGCCGAGGGAGTCCTCGAGCTTCAGCGTGCCGAGGGCACCGAGACTGCAACGGCACACCGGGTGGCGCTCGAGCGGGACACCACCTTCACGCTCGATGGCCGCCGGTTCACGGTCGCTCGGGTGCAGCGGCTCTTCGGCGAGCGGATGGTTCGTTTTCGCACGAACATGCCCATCGATAAAATCGCCACCTTGCGATTTCTCGATGCCGAGGGCAACGACATCACCGGCTCCGGGCGCATGCGCGGCAGCGCCATGATCGGCCGGTCGATCGCCGCGGATGCGGATGTGGATGAACTGACGGTGCGAATCGAGCTCTACCGCGGAATGGAGACCGTTTCCGTGCCCGTTGAACTCGAGATGTCGATCGGGCTTTGAGGTGCCCCCATCGCCGGGCCGCGCGGCACCGGGGCAGCTCTGTTGTCGCCCCGGCACTGTCGCGTCCGCACCAGGGATCAATCGCTGCCATTGCAGGTTGCGCCTGCTGTGCCGGGGGTTCCCCCTCTCTCCCTCCGATCTGCGTGCCCTCGTTCACTCCGGCCTGTCCGCCGTGGCTTCCACCTGCTCGAACGCCGTTTCATCGCGGGCCTGGCCGAAGGCGTAGACGGCGATCTTGTTGACGCCGAACTGGTTGATCACGAACAGCAGGTATTCGGCCTCGAAGGCCGGGTCGATGTGCTCGCGGAAGTGCTCAATGCTTTCGCGGTCGATCAGCAGGCCCGCGGGCATGCCCATGGTGTGCTTGAGAGAGGGGTCGCCCCCGCCGCCGAAGACCAGCAGCAGCCGGCCGCGCGGGTCGAATATCTGCACCACCTCCCACTGCGAGTCGGCCACGTAGATGTGGCCGTGCTCGTCGATGGCGATGCCCTTGGGCCGGGCGAAGCGGCCCAGGGCCGAGCCCGGCCCGCCGATGGCGCCGCGGAAGCGGCCTTCGGTGTCGAAGAGCTTGACCGTCTGGCGGTAGGTGTCGGTCACGTGCAGCAGGCCGTTGGGGCCGAAGGTGAGGTTGGTCGGGCCGTGCAACTGGTCCGGGCCCCGGCCGCGCTCGGAGATGGTGCGGAGCGGCCGGCCTTCGCGGTCCAGCACATGGATCGTCCCGCCGCGGATGTCGGCCACGTAGAGTTCATCGCCGCGGATGGCCAGGTCGATCGGCCGCCAGCCCTCGGGCCCGGCGAAGTGGGTCACGAAGCGGTCTTCGGCGTCGAACACCAGCACCTTGTTGAGCCCGGTGTCGCAGACGTAGCGCCGGCCGTCGTCGGCGATGGTGATGTTGACCGGTGTGATGATCTCGGTGCCGCCGAGGGTGCGGTACTCGCGTCTGACCAGGTCGATCACGTGAACGCGGCTGCCGCCGACATCGCAGACGTAGAGCCGCCCCTGATCCACCGCCATCCCGTAGGGGCTGATGAACCGGCCCGCGGCCTCGGGCGCCTGGCGGGCATGGCCGGCGATCCACTGGGCGAAGCCCTCGCGCCGCGTCGACTCCCAGGCCCGGGGCTGGCGCAGGGTGGTGAGATACTGAATGCGCGGCGGAGCCGGCGGCGGCGGGTAGAACACCCGCTCGGCAGGCTTGGCCTTTTCCTTTGGCGACCCGGTGGCGGCGCAGCCGGTGGTGAGGCTGATGGGCACCACCAGGGCGAGCACGGTGGCGACGGTGAGCAGGGACAGCATCCCCCTGCCCGGTCCGTGCGGACCTGAAATGGAAGAGACGGGAGGGCCGGGCAACCGGCTGGTGCAAGGATCGCTTGGATGGTTCATTCGGGTGGCCATGACGGGACTCCACTATCGGGTCGCGGCTTGCGAAGCGAGTGACGGGATGCAAACGGCGTTCCAGCGGTGCGCCGTAGCGCCGCCGGGATGCATGACACCCTCCGCGGGCATACGACGCCCGCTCCCTCCGGGAGCCACCCATGTTGCGTTGCGACACCCAAGGCAATGCAAATCGCATCGCGCGGAGGGCTCTTACCCCCCTCTTCCCCCGCGAGGGGCCGGGGGTGAGGGCAGGTTCGCCCCAACAAAGGTTCCTGGACCCTTTTTGGGGCGCCACCTCGCCGGAATGGGCTGGGGCGTCGGCGTTGATTCCCAGTTCTGAGAACCAACGCCGCGCGGTGTTCAACCGAAACGGTCTGCAGCCGCGTGATGGGGCATTTCGGACCCCTGGAGGCGCGTGGAAACGGCCACCGGCGGCACGGCGGTTGCGAACGGGATGGTGGAGTTACCCATGATGCGCCCCCACCAGCCCCCCGTCGCCGCCGGCTTCGATCCCGTGGCCCCGGCTGTGTCGCTACCGGCGCTGGCGCTGGCGCTGGTGTTGGCGCTGGTGGCGGTGCTGACGGCGGGCGGCTGCAACGAGCAGCGCCACTACGAACTGCTCAAGATCTTCTTCGATGGCGTTCCCTCGCCTTACGAGAAGGAGCAGGAAGATGAGACCCGCACGGTGGTGGGGCCCGACGGCCGGCCCCGCACCGTCGCGGTGGCATACTACTACCACCAGCCCTACACCGATCGACAGTGCGAGGGCTGCCACGACATCCGCCTGGGCTACGAGCTGGCCAGCGCTGATGCCAACCTGTGCGGCAGTTGCCACGCCTCGCACGTGGAGCCGGCGGCCCATGACTGGGTTCACGGCGCGGTGGTGTTCGGTGAATGCAGCCGCTGCCACGAGCCCCACCGGGCCGAGCACCCGGGCCTGCTCAAGTCGCCCCAGCCGCAGGTCTGCTTCGACTGCCACGACCGGGCCGACCTCGAACGCAGCGCCTATCACCGCGAACTCGATGACCTGACCTGCTCGCGATGCCATGACCCCCACGCCGCGGGCAACCGCCTGCTGCTGGCCGACTCTCGGACCTACGCGCGTCGGAAGGTGAGCACCATCGCCAGCGAGCACACGAACTGGACCCGCGAGGACTGCGCCCTGTGCCATCAGCGCGACCTTGGCAACATCGTGGTCGATGATGTGGACCAGGTCTGCCTGAGCTGCCACGGCGATGTGCTCGACACCCCGCGGGGCCGGCCGCTGCACGAGGCGGTCAAGACCGGCCATTGCACCACCTGCCACGAGCCCCACCACTCGGTCCGCCCGGCGCTGATCCGGCCCACGGCCGAGAAGATATGCACCGACTGCCACGACCCGCAGAAGCTGCCGCGGCCGCAGCACCCGGTGGTGGTGCGTGGCGACTGCCTCATGTGCCACCGCGGCCACAGCGCTGAGCGACCGAGCCTGCTGCGGCCCAACATCACCACCCGAACGTCGCGCTCGCCACCGGGCGAGGCGGCGATGCAGGGCCCTGACCATGCCACGACAGGGCCACCCGGTGAAGTCGGCGCGGGGCAGGGGTGGGCCCGTGGTGGGAGTGAGCGGGCTGATGGGCGCGAGGGGGTCGGGCCGTGAGGCGCCGATGCGGCGTCTGGGCGGCCCTGGCCTGGGCCGGCCTGCTGGTCGTGGCCCAGCCGGCCGATGGCATCCCCACGCAGGAGCCT
Source organism: Phycisphaeraceae bacterium (assembly GCA_003551485.1). Lineage (GTDB taxonomy): Bacteria > Planctomycetota > Phycisphaerae > Phycisphaerales > Phycisphaeraceae > B1Sed10-187. The sequence goes on from PUMS01000110.1 coordinate 9,484, forward strand.
GAGCCGGCGCCGCGGATGTTCAACCTCGAGGAGGTCTCGGGCAAAGTGTTCACCGAAATCCGCTACCACAGCGACCAGCGTTCCGGTCGCATCGGCGTCGACCAGGACCTGCTGCTGCTGCGCGAGGGGGTGGATGTGCACCTGCGCGGCAGCATCTACGACCCCAACCTGCTGGACTGGACCACCCGTCTGCGCATCGGCGGGGCGCACCAGTGGTGGGATATCAACGGTGAGGGCCGCGAGTCCCACGCCGTGCTGCTGGGCTATGACGTCAGCGGCGCGATCCTCAAGGAGCGGCCGCTGTCGGCCCGCGTGCGGGCGCGGGGCCGCCGCGATGTCACCGAGCGGAGCTTTGCCCGCACCATCGAGATCGACAACCACAGCCAGGACATCACCCTCTCGCTGCGCGGTCCGGTAAGCGGGTCGCTGATGTTCGAGCACCGTACACGCGACGAGCGGGGCGAGCTGCGCCAGGATGAGGAGCAGGCCCTGCTCACCCGCCTGCGCCTGGTCGACAACCGCAAGCCCCACCGCCACACCGCCCTGACCTTCGAGTACGAGGACAGTGACCGCACCAACCGCTTCCGCCCGGCCGATGTCACCCAGGTCCAGCGCTTCACCGACCAGCGGGCCGATCTGACGCTGACCAACCGCTGGAGCTTCGGCGATGACAACCAGCACCGCCTCACTGGCCGCGTGCGCCTGCTGCACCGCCAGGGCTCGTTCGAGCAGGACTCGGTGCACGTCTCACAGCGCCTGGACCTCAGCCACGGCCCCACCCTGACCAGCTTCTACCACGGCCAGTTCAGCTATGACCGCAGGCCCGGCTGGCTCGATCGCTTCGCCGGCGGCGAGATCGGCATGCGCAAGAGTGTCTATGAAAGCCTGGACATCACCGCGCGCCTCAGCGGCCACCAGCGCCAGCAGGATGATGGCGGACTGTGGGCCGTGGGCGGCCACCTGGACCTGGACTATCGCAAGCAGACGCCCATCGGCTACTACCGCTCCAACCTCACCCTCGCCCGCGAGTACCGCGAGGAAGACTTCGAGGCCGCCCTGCGGGCCATACGCGATGAGGCGATCACCCTCACCGGCATCAGCCGCGTGGTGCTGGCCCACCTCGACATCGACCCGGCCAGCATCCGCGTCACCGACCGCTTCAACCAGGTGCGCTACATCGAGGGCATCGACTACATGGTCGTTCAGGTGGGGGCCAGCACAGAGATCGTGCGCCTGGCCGGCGGCTCGATCGAGGATGGCGAGACGGTGCTGGTCGACTACAGCGCCCTGGCCGCGCGCGATGCGGCGATCTTCACCGACACCATCTCCTGGAGCCACCGCATCGACCTCGAGGCCCTGCCGGTGGCGCTGTACGGCCACTACCGGCTGCGAGAGCAGTCGCTGGTCAGCGGCACCGATCCGGGCAACCTCCAGCGCGATGAGGGCTGGCTGGTGGGGCTGGAGCTGACACCGATCGAGGGCCTGCTGCTGGCCGGTGAGTATGAGTCGCGCCGGCTGCGGCTGACGCCGGGCTGGGATGCCTGGCGGGTGCGCGCCAGCTACCAGCACAGCTTCGACCCACGAACGAACCTGATCGTCAGCGCCGATTACCAGTCGCTCCAGTACCACGATCCGGCCCGCTTCGGCCTGCTGCCCGGACGCGACTTTCTCGACACCGTCAGCGCCAACGCCCGGTTCACCAGCCGCCTGACCGACCAACTGCTGCTGCGGCTCGATGGCAGCTACCGGCAGAACTGGGGCCGGCAGCGCGACGAGATGATCCGCTTCGGCGGCTCGCTGCTGTGGCAGGTGCGGCAGATGGAGGTCAACCTCGATGCCGGCATCGAACAGTGGCGCCAGGAGAACACACGAGGCACGCGGGCCATGGTCGGCCTGCGGGTTTCACGCGAGTTCTAGGTTCGCAGATGAACATGGAGAACCCCGACATGGCCACCGCACTGCATCCGAGCCGACCCCGACCCGCCTCGCCGGCCGCCGCCTCGCCCCGGCGCGCGGCGAGGCTGGCGATGCTGCTGCTGGCCGCTACCGGCTGCCGCGGTGGAGGGGGCGACACCTACCACCCCGTCTTCCCCCCGGCGCCGGCCGAGCCACGGCTCATCCACCGGGCCAACGTCCAGACCGTCGCCGACCTGTCCCGGCCGACGCTGCTGGATGACCTGGCGGGCCTGATCGCTGGCCGGTCGCACCCGAAGCTGGGCCGGCCAAGCGCCGTGGCCCACGATGGCGGCCGCCACCTTTACATCGCCGACATGCGCCGGCAGGCCGTCCACGTGTTCGACACCCGGCGCGGCCGCTCCCGCCTGATCGAGCGCGCGGGCGATGAGTACCTGGTCTCGCCCGTGGGCCTGGCGGTGCTGGATGATGGCCAACTGGCCGTGGCCGACAGCGCCCTGGGCAGCGTGTTCATCTTCGACGCCCGGCGCCGACTGGTGAAGAGCATCGCCGAGCCCCAGCGCCCCACCGGCATGCACTACGTGGTCGAGGATGGCGAGCTCTACATCACCGATACGCTGGCCCACCGCGTGCTCGTCTACGACCGGCAACTGGAACTGAACCGCACCCTCGGCGAGCCGGGCCACGGTCCGGGCCAGTTCAACTTCCCCACACACGTGTTCGTCGATGCCGACCGGCGCGTGTACGTGACCGATGCGATGAACTTCCGCGTGCAGGTGTTCGATGCCGGGGGCCGCTACCTGACCCACATCGGCGAGCACGGCGATGCCACCGGCCACCTGGCCGTGCCCAAGGGCGTGGCGGTGGACAGCCACGGGCACATCTACATCGTCGATGCCTACTTCTCGGCCGTGCAGGTGTTCGACCGGCGCGGCCGGTTCCTGCTGGCCTTCGGCAATCCGGGCGATGAAAGCGGCCAGTTCCAACTGCCAAACGACCTGGCGATGGATGGCGAGGACCAGCTCTACATCGCCGACACGTTCAACCGCCGCATCCAGATCTTTCAGTACATTGGAGGCCCCGGCGATGACCTGGAATAACCCCGATGCCACCCCCCCGGCCCGGCGATACGAGGCCCTGGCGGCGCTGCTGAGCGTGGCCCTGGTGATGGCCGTGGCCGCGGTGGCCTTCGCCCAGGACCGCGGCAGCAACGTCGCCGCGACCCGACACAACCTCACCGCCGGCGGGCCCGGCCCGGTCCGCGTGGGCGGCGGGGGCGAGCCGTGCCAGTATTGCCACACGCCACACGCCGCCAGCCCCAGGGCGCCGCTGTGGAACCGCGAGGACCCGGGCACCTACTACGAGCCCTACGCCAGCACCACGCTGGTGGCCGAGGTCGGCCAGCCCACGGGCAGCTCGAGGCTGTGCCTGTCGTGCCACGATGGCACCATCGCCCTGGACCAGACGCTCAACTCGAACAAGGGCGGGGGCACCATCCACCTCTCGGCCCAGGACCGCGGCTATCTGGGCACCGACCTGCGCGACGACCACCCCATTAGCTTCATCTACGATGGCGCCCTGGCCGCGCAGAAGCCGGGCCTGCGCGACCCGGCCCACCTTCCGCCGCACCTGCCCCTGGACCACCAGGGCCAGCTCCAGTGCACCACCTGCCACAACCCCCACGATGACCGCTACGGCCGCTTCCTGCGGATGGACAACCGCTATTCGCAGTTGTGCAGCTCCTGCCACCCCCCCGAGGGCTACGACACCAGCGCCCATGCCACGAGCACGGCCTCGCTGCCGGCCTCGCTGCGCCAGGAGTGGGGCAAACTCGATGCCGCCACCGTCCGCGAGGCCGGGTGCCAGAGCTGCCACCGTCCCCACAGCGCCGGCAGCCGCCAGCGCCTGCTGCGCTACGAGGCCGAGGAGATGAACTGCCTCAAGTGCCACGATGGCCAGGTGGCCTCGACCGACATCGCCAGCCTCATCGATGGCTTCTCCGCCCACAACCCGCGGCTCTACACCGGTGTGCACGACCCCACCGAGCATCCGGCCACCATGGCCAAGCACGTCGAGTGTGCTGACTGCCACAACCCCCACCGCGTCTCGGCCGCCGGCTCGGCCACCGCGCCGCAGATCAGGCCGGTGATGCGCGGCGTGGCCGGGGCCACGCGCTCGGGCCAGATCATTGAAGAAGCCCAGCACGAGTACCAGGTCTGCTACCGCTGCCACGGCGACCGCAACTTCGCCAAGGCCACCGTCCAGCGCGTGCAGGCCACGCAGAGCATCGCCCAGCGGTTCAACCCCGCCAACGCCAGCTTCCACCCCGTCGAGGCCCCCGGCCGCAGCAACGATGTGCCCAGCCTCCTGCCCCCGCGAACCACCGCCGACATGATCTACTGCACCGACTGCCACGGCAGCGACCGGCCCGACGGCCCCCAGGGCCCGCACGGCTCGAGCACCGCCCCGATGCTGGTGGCCGGCTACATCACCAGCGCCCCGCAGATGGAGAGCCCCCAGGCCTACGCGCTATGCTACAGTTGTCACAGCCGCGCCAGTATCCTCAACGATGAGAGCTTTCCGCTGCACCGTCAGCACGTGGTCGATGCCCGCATGCCCTGCTCGGCCTGCCACACGGCTCACGGCGCAGCCAGCCAGAGCCGGCTGATCGACTTCGATGCCGACCTTGCCGGCCCATCCCAGACCACCGGCGCCGGCCCGAGCTTTACCGACCTGGGCCCCCGGCGCGGCAGTTGCAGCCTCCACTGCCATGGAAAGGAACACGCCGATGCGCAATATCAACAATGACCGGCCGGCCCGCCGCGGCCGCCGCCGGACCGGTTCCCGCCGGCCCGGTTGGGGGGGGCTCGGTTGGGGGGGTCTGCGATGAGTTACAGCATCCTCGTGGTCGAAGATGAACCCGTCCTGCGCCAGTCCCTGGCGGAACTGCTCAGCGGGGAGGGCTACCAGGTCGAGACCCGCGGCGATGGTCAATCGGCGCTGGACTGCCTGCTCGAGCGCGGCTTCGATGCCATCATCACCGATGTGCGCATGCCCGAGATGGACGGGCACACCCTCCTCGGGCACGCCCAGCGCATCGCCCCGCAGACGCCCGTGATCGTCATCACCGCCTACGGCACCGTCCAAAGCGCGGTGGCCATGATGCGCGCCGGGGCCTGCGACTACCTGCTCAAGCCCGTCAACTTCGATGACCTGCTGCTCAAGCTCGAACGCGCCCTCCAGCACCGCGAACTGCTGACCACCCGGCAGGTGCTCACCGAACAGCTCGCCGCCGAGAGCACCTTCCACGACCTGGTGGGTGAAAGCCCGCCCATGACCCGGCTGTTCGACACCGTGCGCAAGCTCTCGACGGTCAAGAGCACCGTGCTGCTGATGGGTGAATCGGGCACGGGAAAGGAGCTGTTCGCCCGGGCCATCCACTACAACGGCATCACGCGGGACAAACCCTTCGTTGCCGTCAACTGCGGGGCGATTCCCGAGAGCCTGATCGAATCCGAGCTTTTCGGCCATCGCCGCGGCTCGTTCACCGGCGCCATCCGCGACAAGACCGGCTACTTCGTCGCGGCCAACCATGGCACGCTGTTCCTGGATGAAATCTCAACGCTGCCCATGCCCATGCAGAGCGCGCTGCTGCGGGCCCTCGAGCAGCGCGCGGTGGTGCCCGTGGGCGACACCCGGGCGCAGCCGGTGGACCTGCGCATCGTCGCCGCGAGCAACCGCAACCTGGATCAGATGGTCGAACAGGGGACGTTCAGGGAAGACCTGCTCTACCGCCTGGCGGTGGTGCGCCTGGAGCTGCCGCCGCTGCGCCGGCGCCGCAGCGACATCCCCGGCCTGGTCTACCACTTCCTTGGCAAGTACACCCGGCAGATGAACAAGCACGTGCTCGGTGTCAGCAACGCCGCGATGCGCGCCATGCTCGCCCACGAGTGGCGCGGCAACGTGCGCGAGCTCGAGAACGCCATCGAACGCGCTGTCATCTTCGCCGAAGACCGCACCATCGAGATCGAGGACCTGCCCTTCGCCTCCTCCTGCGGCGAACTGGACGATGATGAGAACCTCAAGGACGCCCTGCGCCAGTTCGAGCGCCAGCACATCCTCGATTGCCTCAAGCGGCACCATTACGACAAGGCGGCCGTGGCGGCGCGCCTGGGTATCGGTACATCGAGCCTCTACCGCAAGCTCGATGAACTCGACATCCCCAAGACCCCGCCGGAAAAACCCGCCCCAGCCCCTGAAGCACACTGAAAACGGTCACTCGCGAGGCGTGACCATCGGGGTTATCCAGTAGAGTAGGCGAGGGGCCGGCCCCGATGGGCCGGCCGCCTCGCCTACTCTACCGTTCATCTGCGTCTTTGTGGGTCATCCTCGGAACCGGTTCATTCATCGCCAAGGTGTCGGGATAGCCTTTTCCGTCATGGGAAGGCCCTCGCGAGTTGATGTGGCGGGACTGGTGTATCACGTCCTGAACCGTGCGGTAAGGCGGCGCCGGCTGTTTCATCGGGATGGAAATTTCGGTGCGTTCGAGCGGGTCCTGGCTGAGGGCGGTGACGCGTTCAGCCGGCGCGCTGCGGTTGTCGGCCTACTGTGACATGGGCAATCACTGGCACCTGGTGTTGCGTACGACGGCCGATGGCGCGCTGTCGCCGTTTATGAACTGGCTGAGGCTGATCCACACGCAACGGTACCGGGTGGCCCACGGCAACGTCGATGATGGGCCGGTGCATCAGGGTCGATTCAAGTCGTTCGTGGTCCAGACGGATCGGCACTTCCGGACAGTGTGCCGGTACGTGGAACGCAACGCAGCGCGGGCGTCGCTGGTGCAACGGGCCGAACAGTGGCGATGGTCGAGCCTGTGGCGATGGGTCCGGGGCGTGCACGGGCTGGCCGACGGAGACGGCCCGCCCCTGGTGCTGTCACCGTGGCCGACGCCCAGCGGGACGGCGACCGCGACCGATGGCAGTGGCCGACCCCGACGATGGCTGCGAACGGTGAACATGCCGTTGGCCGCCGCGGAACTGGAAGCGCTGCGGATCGCTGCTTATCGTTGTCGGCCATTCGGCGGGCCGGCCTCGGTGGAGCGGATGATCAGGACCCACGGGCTGGAGTCCACGGATCGCCGCCCCGGCCGCCCACCCGCCGGCTCCACCTGAAGGGCAGCGCCGGTTCCGGAGAGAGTCGAGCAGGAGATCAGGGGAGCGAAAACGGTATCCGACACCGTTTCGACACCCGCGCTGATCCGTGCGGCTGACCATGCGGCCGAGCCGGTCGTATTCAAGCTCGACCTCGCCCGCATCGGGATAGATGACCTTCGTCATAAGGCGCTTGCTCCGTTGCACGCGAGGGCACTTCGAAGCTCAAACGTGTTCACGGCATGCTCTTGCGGACCAAGACGACACGGAATCCATGGAAGTTGGTTCGCGCGTCGGGTGGATAACCCGTACGATATGAGGCTCGCACGTTCCACAAGGTTGCGCGCCACGCACCACCCCGTACAACGTAATGTGTTCCCTCCTCGGGCCCAGTAGGGTCAGTCACATGTTCCCCCGGATACTCGCCATAACGGTCATAACACCACTCGCCGATATTGCCGAGCATGTCATACAGACCGAACGCATTTGGCTTCTTCTGCCCGACAGGCTGGATCTCGAACGCCTCGACATTGCGAGCATACCACGCCACCTTTGACAGATCTTCACGGCTGTCCCCCGAATAGAATGCGGTGGTGGTACCCGCCCGGCACGCATACTCCCACTCCGCTTCAGTGGGGAGGCGATATTTTTCGTTCTTCTCGATGCGCCCTGCCTCGCGATCCTTTTCTGTCAGCCGCTGGCAGAAATCCATTGCTTCATCCCAGGAGACAAAGTACATTGGGTGGTCATCCATTTCACCCATGACCGATAAACCAGTATTTGCACGCTCCTTCTGATCGGTAACGGTTGTCCCCATGACATCTTGCCACTGCGCCTGGGTCACCGGTGTCGTCGCCATATAGAATGCAGAAGTCAGCGTGACGCGATGGCGCGGATATTCACGGTCGTACCCGCTTTCGATGCGACCACCGTAGCGCTGCTTCATTTCCTTCGGTTCGCGCTCAGCGCCCCGCATATACGTCCCGGAAGGAATGAATCGCAATACGATGCCAGCGGCGCTCTTCCGCTCGACGGGCAGGTCGCAATACTCCGCCCAGACTCGCTGCATCTCCTGTATGACTTCCGGGGGTTGGGCCTCGTCGGCGAAACAAAGCGGTTCGGGATTCTCATTGCTTTCGGTGCCATCTGCCAGACCCACTGAATGTGTGCATGCCAGGATGAGGGGCAGAAGGGGTAAACGGACAAGTAAATTCATGGTGCAATGCATGTTGAGTACTCCATTCCTCATCGGAATCGACACATGAAACGGCGACTGCAGGGGTCGTTACCATCGGTTTCCTTCGATCGGGGCTCCTGAAAAACCCCCCATCTCGGCCGGGATGACCGCTCTGGCGGGGTCGCGGGACCCGATTCGCCTGGAAGGCTGTGGAAAACCGTCCGAAATTTGCATCTCATGCCCACGGGCGATAAATAGGGCTGCGGGTTTCAGACCTCTTCTATTCAGGAGCCGACCGATGGAACGACGCTGTGCTGGTTCACCGTGAACTCGGCGCCGGGCCGTTTGACGATGACGACTCGGCTGCGACATCCTGTCACACAGATCGCGGCGTCCGGCCGCGAAGGTTTATCGCATGGTGCCAATCCGCAGGGGGGCGCCATGGCGGCGGCCCCCTGCGGATTGGTCCCTGGGACGGCGCTCGGGTCGCTGCTCAGCGTTGCCCTGTCCTCCGCCCAGGTCATCGGCATGGTAGCCCGCGCCCGGCGGGCAGGCCAGCATCGGTGGGGCGCCGGCTGACTCATGCGGCCTGCCACTGGCGACGGCGGCGGGCGCGGGCCGCTTCCAGGCTCCGGTTGCGCTCGCTCCAGATCGCCTGTTCGCGCCCGGCCAGCTTGTCGGCCGGAGTGATATACCCCAGCGCCCCGTGCAGGCGCACCTCGTTGGTAGGCGTTCCACCAAGCCCATCTTCCATTCCCCCTCAGGCCCCGCCATGCTGGGGGACCCGGAAACGGTATCCGACACCCCCGTTTCCCCGCCGACACCGTTTCCCCGTTCCCGAATTCGGGAACGGACCGAACGCGCTGTTCCTGCCGTCGGATGGCGCGGCCGATCCCGGGAGGCAGGAAGCAATCCGGGAGTGTCCCCGGGGAGTTCCCGGGTGGCTCAGAACAGCAGGTGCCAGAGGTAATCGATCCGCCCGCGCAGGACCAGGGCGCGGCCGCTGTGGCGCATGACCTGGCGGATCTGCCGACGGTATACTGGGGCATAGCAGTGCCGCGGGCAGCGCTTGCACGCGGGCTTGGGGTCCATGGGGCAGGTGCTGCGCTTGACCAGCGCGTGCTGAAGGAGTTTGCGGCACTCGGGGCACAGGTGCAGGTCGTGGCCGGCGAGGCGATGGAGATCGTGGGTCTGGAGGCTCACCGTCGGCCACTGCCGGGCCGGGCCGTGGTGGTCGTGGCAGTAGACCTCGATGAAGCGCACCAGCGTTCGCAGGTCGCGTTGCAGGGCGCGGTCGGGTCGGTCGAAGCGGGTTTGCATCGCGGTCATCGCAGGCTCCTGAGTTGGCCCCTGATCATGGTCAGGTGGGCAAACCCCGTGCCAGAAGCGCTCGCCCAACCCGACCCCGCCGCCGGCTCTTCCCGCAGCAGTGCCCGCCGCGGTGGCCCGGTGTTTGCTGCCCATGGGTGGGAGGCCGTGCCATGAACCGAACCGTTCTGACCATCCTTGCCGGGGTTCTGCTGCTGGGCGGTCTCGTGGGCGTGATCGCCCTCTGGCGGCCGGGCCCGGCCGACCTTCCGGGGGCGGGGCCTGGGCCGGGTCCGGGCGCGGCGGATCAGGAGCCGGCCGCCGAGGCCGCGCCGCTGCGCCTCGGTCTGGTGCCCGAGCGTAACATCTTCGAGCAGCGACGCCGCTACCGCCTGCTGGCCGATCACCTGGCCGAGCGCCTCGGCCGGCCCATCGAGCTGGTCACCTTCAGCACCTACCACGGGGTGCTTCACGACTTCGAGCACGGGGCGGTGGATGCGGCCTTTCTGGGCTCGTTCATCACCGTGCTGGTGCATGAGCGCTTCAGCGCCCGCGTGCTGGTCAAGCCCGAGTACCCCGATGAGATGAGCACGTACCGGGGCGTGGTGTTCGTGCGCGACGATTCACCGGTGCGGTCGCTGCAAGAGCTTGGCGAGGGCTGCATCGCGATGGTTCGAGCCACCATGGCCGGGCATCTGTTCCCCCTCGTGGCGATGGAGGATGTCGAGGGCTGGGACCCGGATGACGAGGGCGCGATCTGCTGGATCAGCTCGCACGACGAGGTCATCGAGGCCACCGCCGCCGGCCACGTCGCCGCGGGCGCGGCCAAGGACCTTCGCCTCAAGGCCTTCGAGCAGGCGAACCCGGACATCGCCCTGCGGCGCCTGGCCGAAAGCGGGCCGGTGCCGGAGAACGCCCTGGTCGTGGCCGCCACGCTCGATGAGCAGGTCGCCGCGGCGTTGAAAGAGGCCCTGCTGACGCTGCACGAGGAGCCCGAGGGCCGGGCGCTGGCCGAGCGGATCGGTGTCGCCCGGTTCCTGCCCTGCGATATCGAGGAATACGGGCTGGTATATGAACTGGTCGATCGGCTGCGCGAGCGATGGGCGACGCTGGGCATTCAGGGCCCTGCCCCGCCGGGGTGGCCCCGCTCCGATGCGCCCGCTCGATCCACCACGCCTGCCCCAAGCCCCGACTGAGCGTGCCCGACATGGCGGGCGGCCGGCGCCGCTGCCCGCTGCCTTTACCCCACGAAGCGAGTGACCTTCCCTGCGACGCAAACTGCTGACCATCCTGTTCATCGTCACCGGTCTGCTGGTGAGCCTGGCGCTGGGGGCGGTGTGGTCGATGCGCAGCGTACACGAGCGGCTCGAGGAACTGGCCACACAGGATGCGGTGCTCAGCGAGCGGGCCAACCTGCTGGGCGCGGCGGTATCGGAAGTGGAGCTTCAGTTGTACGCCCTTCAGGTCGGCCGCCAGCGCCACCTGGACGATCTGATCGACGCCGTGGAGCACATGCGCCGGCG
>PUMS01000011.1 GCA_003551485.1 Phycisphaeraceae bacterium
CGACCGGCGATGACCTGCTTCGCCGGCTGCCGCAACGTCCACGTCCGCGAGCTGACCCTGCGCGATGCGGCCAACTGGGCGCTGCACTTCGTCGGCTGCGAGGATGTGCTCGTCCACGGCGTGACCATCCGCAACCGCCGCGACTTTCCCAACTGCGATGGCATCGACCCCGACCACTGCCGCAACGTGCGCATCAGCGACTGCCACATCGAGGCCGGCGATGACTGCATCGTGCTCAAGAACACCGACGGCTTCCGTCACTACGGCCCGACCGAGAACGTCACCATCACCGGCTGCACGCTCATGTCCACGAGCTGCGCGATCAAGATCGGCAGCGAGTCGGTGGATGCCTTCCGCGACATCGTCGTCACCGGCTGCGTGATCCGCGACAGCAACCGGGGCATCGGGCTTCAACTGCGCGATGAGGGGTCGATCGAGCACGTGCTGTTTTCGGACATGCTCATCGAGACCCACCTCTTCGGCGGCGGCTGGTGGGGTGTGGGTGAGCCGATCTACGTCACCGCCCTTCCCCGCCGCGCCGGGGCCAGGGTCGGCCCGCTGCGGAACGTGCGCTTTGCCAACATCCTCTGCCGGGCCGAGAACGGCATCTACCTGCACGGCTGCGGGCAGTCGCGGCCGGACCGCATCGGCTTCGACAACGTCCAACTGTTCATCGACAAGACCACCGAGCACCCCGGCGGCCGCCACGACCCGCGTCCGTGCGACATGGATGCGGCCTTCGGTGGCGGGCGCATCGGCAAACCGACCCCCTGGGGCCAGCGCCTCGAGGCCACCAACCCGGCCATCTTTCTGTACCGCGGCGGCGAGGTGTCGCTGCGCGGGGTCGAGGTCGAATGGGGGTCCAACCGCCCGCCGTTCTACACCCACGCGCTGGAGGCGCTCGATGTCCGCCGCGTCCGCCTCGATGCCTTCCGCGGCACCGCCGCCGACCCGCAGCGCTACCCCGCGGTGAGCATTCTGTAACCGCATGGCGGCCTGCTGCCTACCGGGGCATTTTCAGACCAGTGTCTCATGCGGCTGGCACCGCACCCACGAGGATGAAAATCGCGGTGTCGACGGGGACGTCCCATGGAGCGCGGCCGTCCCGGCCGCTCCGGAAGCCGGAATGCGGCCGAGACGGCCGCGCTCCGCGCCGGCCCGCTTCCCAGCGATTTTCAGGGCGGGCTGGAAGACTGCGCCACACCGGGCCCACGGGACCGGCGCCCCGGGGGCCTGGAGCGCTACCCCGCGAGCCGCCACGGGCGCCTGACCCATCCCGCGGCATCGGACCCGAGATTTCCGGCACAACCCCCAGCGTCCGTCCGACGCGGCCGGCCCGATCAATTTTTTTCACTCTCGGATGCCGCACGAAGGTTGACATGCTGCGCCGATGGGTTAAACTCACTGGCATGAGTCGAGCGTTCCCCCGCAGCTTCGTGTTTTACTTCTGGTTTACCCGGCCGCGAGCCGCGTTGGGAACGCTGTAGACGAATGGTGCATTGTTGAGCAGCGACTGACCCCGACGCGGCGAGCGTCGGGGTTGTTTTTTTTGGGCCCGTACCGGGCAGGAGCACAGCCATGATCGTCGTCATGAAACCGGATGCCGATGCAGAACAGGTCGAGCGTGTCTGCGAGGTGGTGAGAGAAATGGGACTGAGGGATCACGTGATCGTCGGAACGGACTTGACCGTCGTCGCCGTCATCGGTGACGACCGCAAGAAGGACAAGGGCAAGCTCGAGCAGATCGACGGCGTCGACCGCGTGGTGCCCATCCTCGCCCCCTACAAGATGGCGGCCAGGGAGGGCCGGCCCTCGACCACCGTGGTGCGCATCAGCGAGCAGTGTATCATCGGCGGCCGAGACGTGCCGGTCATCGCCGGTCCGTGCAGCGTCGAAGGCGAGCAGCAGATCATCGAGGTGGCGCAGATGATCCGCGATGCCGGCGGCCACGCGCTGCGCGGCGGGGCGTTCAAGCCGCGGACCAACCCCTACGCCTTCCAGGGCCATGGTGAGGATGGGCTGAAGATGCTCGCCGCCGCCAGGGCCGTCACCGGCCTGGCCATCATCACCGAGGTGCTCACCCCCACCGACGTCGAACTGGTCACCGAGTATGCCGACTGCCTCCAGATCGGCGCGCGAAACAGCCAGAACTACAGGCTTCTGGAAGCCTGCGGCCAGCAGCCCAGGCCGGTGCTGCTGAAGCGCGGCCTGGCCATGACCATCGAGGAACTGCTCCAGGCCGCCGAATACGTGCTCAGCGCCGGCAACCCGAACGTGATCCTCTGCGAGCGCGGCGTGCGGACCTTCGAAGACCACACCCGCAACACGCTGTCACTGTCGGCGGTGCCCGAGGTCCACCAGAAGAGCCACCTGCCCATCATCATCGACCCCTCCCACGGCACGGGCCACGCCCGCCTGGTGGATGACATGAGCCGGGCGGCGTTGGCCTGCGGCGCCGATGGACTGATCCTCGAGGTCCACCAGGACCCGGTTCACGCCATGACCGACGGCGGTCAGTCCATCACGCCCACCGCCCTGGCCACGATGCTGCCGGTGCTCCGCCGCATCGCCCGCGCCGTCGGCCGCGAAATCCCGACCCCCGCCGGCATCCCGGCGTAAGCAGCGCAGGCGCGGGCATCCACGGTACCCGGGGTGGGTTAAACACAGCGGATCGATCACCGCCCGCTCGCGACCATGTGCTGCCAACACCCGCGGCGCCGACCGTGGGTACCGATGGGCAAGCCGGCAGTGGGACCCGCGGCCGATCCGTGACACCCGGCGCCCACCGGGGCCCGACGGTGGGTCCGCTCCGCTTGACCCACCCTACCGGCTGCATTCCCATGGTGCCGGCCACCTCGCATGGCCGTGGCTCCGGAGTCCTCACGTCGTTGCGTGCGGCCGCAACCGGCGGCACAATCCCCACGCTGGCATCGGCCACGTCGGTGGCGGGTGAGGTTGCACGGGCGGTGCGAGGCCGCCGTGGGCCACTGGCGGCTTATCCGCCAGTAGCCTCGACGAGGGACAGCCCACTGGTGGACAAGCCACCCGTGGCACCCCGCGGCGGAGCCGGCCGGCACGAGGGCGATGCCCATGGCGGAAAAACCCGATCCGACTCGCGGCGATGCCTCCGCGCCGCAGCCGACCCCACCCACGCGCCCCCGCGGGCCGCACCTGTGGGAGTACCAATGGGTGCGCGACCTGCTGGTGCTGCTGGCGGTGGCGCTGCTGGTGTGGGCCATCTTCGCGGCCAGGGCCGTGGTGGTGCCGGTCGCCGTGGGCCTGGTTCTGGCCTACGTGTTCAACCCGCTGGTGGCCTGGGCCCAGCGCTGGGGCGTGCCGCGCTGGGCCGGCACGGTGAGCATCATCCTCATCTGCGTGCTGGGGCTGGGCGGACTGGGCCTGTACCTGGTGCCCAAAGCCATCTTCCAGGCCACGGAACTGGTCGAGCGCGTGCCCGAGCAGGCGCGGCGGATCGCCGATGCCTACGGCTTCGAGTGGGAAGAGGCGCTGATGCAACTGCGCTCGGCGATGCGGCGGATACTGCTCGGCTCGCTGGGCATCACCGATGCGCCGCCCGATGAAGATGACCTGGCTCCCCCACCCGAGGACGAGCAGGCCGGCAACGCGGCAGGAACATCGCCCGCGGGGGCCCGCCCGCCGCCGGGCGGTGAGGGCGGTGCGGCCACGCAGGTGCCCCCCATCCCCTACGGCCGGCTTGCCGAGACCGGCTGGGTGGTCGGCCAGTGGGTGGCGCGGACGGTGGGCAGCATCGTGGCGTTTTCGTTCTACCTGTTTCTGTTCATCCTGGTGGCGGGGCTGTGCTTTTTCTACTTCAGCTCGCACTTCGACCGGCTCTCGGGCTGGGTCGAGCCCTACCTGCCCGCCGGCCACCGCGTCCGCATCTGGCGCATCCTGGATCGGATGGACACGGCGGTCTCGGCCTGGCTTCGCGGGCGGCTGCTTCAGTGCCTGGTGATCGCGGTGCTGTTCAGCGTCGGCTGGTGGCTGGTGGGCACGCCCTACTGGCTGCTGCTGGGCCTGCTGGGCGGGGTGTTGAACCTGATTCCCTATGCGGCGTCGGTGATGTGGCCGCTGTCGGTGGGGCTGACCTGGATCAACGCCGCGGCCGGGGGCAACAGCGACTACAGCATCGCTTGGGTGATCATCGGCCCGAGCCTGGCCTACATCGTGGCCCAGCTCGTGGACAACCTGGTCATGGAGCCGCTGGTGCAGGGCCGGGCGACGGAACTGAACTGGCTGGCGGTGCTGGTGGCGGTGCTCATCGGCGGCAGCCTGTTCGGCTTCCTGGGCCTGCTGCTGGCCATCCCGGTGACCGCGTGCATCAAGATTCTGCTTCAGGAACTGGTGCTCCCGAGGCTGCGCCAGTATGCCAGCGGGGCGATCTGAAGCGGCGGTCGGGCGACCTCTGCCGCGATCGGGGAGCCAGCGCCCTTAATCGCGCACGGGCCTGAAAGGGCCTTGATTTAGCCGTGGTGGAAAGGACAATAAAGGATGGAGAGGATCACCGCAGCGTGGGGGCCTGGGGGTTGTAGAGCGCGCACCCGAGGGCCCCGCGCCCCGATGTTTGCTGTGGCCTTTGCCAATGATCTGCGTGGAACGACCGCTTCGCGGATGCATCCGCGCCCGGACTCCGCCCGCCGGCAATGCAAGGTGATGATGCCATGACCAGCCCGACAACCCTGATCACGACCGCTCTTTTCGCTGCGTGCCTGGTCCTGCTTCCCGCTGGCAGCGCCTGGGCCTTCGATGTCGATGCCCTGCGCCAGGCCGCAGCGCGCGAGGCGGGCAATTCCCGCGATGGCGGCGACAGCCGCACCGCTTCGGCCGACCGCCGCGATGGGCAGGTTACTGCCACCGCCCGCCGCGATGCCAACCCCGAGCGCGACCGCCCCCGGGGCAACCCGGATCGGGCCCAGCGCAACGAACCGGTCGAGGCCGTCGAGGACACCCGCACCGTGCATCAGCGCCTCGGCGATGTGGTCCGCACCGTCGACCTGCGCGACGTGACCATTCGCGAGGCCATGGCCTGGTTCAGCGACCACACGGGCATCGCCCTGGTGATCAACTGGGACCAGCTCAGGCTGGAAGGGGTTGATCCCGATGCGATGATCGACCTGCGGCTTCGCAACATCCCCGTGCGGACCCTGCTGGGCCTGCTGATGGAGCAGATGGCGCCCGATGCGCGAACGGAGATGCTGTATGAGGCCACGCC
>PUMS01000202.1 GCA_003551485.1 Phycisphaeraceae bacterium
GCGCCGTGGCCGAGTGCATCCAGCGCGTACGCGAGCTGATGGGCCGGCGAAGCAGCCTGTCGCTGGCCGATGCCGTGCAACGCTTCACGGCCGACGGCGAGCAGATGCGCGATGCGTTCAAGTCAATAGGGCAGGAAGATGGGATGCGCGTGGATGAGATCGATGGCATCGGGCCGGTCCTCTCGCGGATGTGAGTGGCCGGCGCCGGGAGCAAAGGGTCATGAGACTGTTGCAGAAGCTGCTGGGCTTGTTCTCGAGAACCCGCCACCTCGGGCAGGTCAGCCACGACCACCTGCGCAAGGAACGGCTGCGCCTCGAGCAGATCGAGCATCGCATCAGCAGCGAGATCGAGAAGCTCGAGCAGGCCAAGCACGACCTGTTCGAGCAGGGCCGCGGCCAGAACAACCAGCGCCAGCAGCGCATCCTGGCGCGCAGAATCCAGGCCGTCGATGCCGAAGCCAGGGCCAAGGACCAGCAGCTTGCACGCGTGGCGCAGCAGATGCGCATCGTCAGCGGCCTGATGGTCATCAAGGAAAACGAGGAACTGGCCAGGGAACTGGGCGTCAGCGGCATCGTCAGCCGGCTGGATATCGAGACGCTCGAGAAGTACGTCGACCGCGCCCACGTCGATGGCCAGTTCCAGATGGAGCGCTTCGCGCAGATGATCCGCACGCTCGACAGCGCCGGCGAATACGCCGCCGAGCCCGAGGAAGATGAGCAGACGCTGGCCATCGTGCAGGCCATGCAGGATGCCCGCGATCCGGTCGAGCCCGGCGCGGAAGGCACCCCCGACGAGGCCGCCAGGGCCGGCGATGGCATGGAAAAGGTCAACCGCATCCTGCACCGCGGCGGCGAGGACGAAGACCAGGGCAAGGCCACCGAAGCCCGCCCCTAACCCCCCCGGAAGGTCCCCGGAGGGCCCCCGGAAAGCCTCCGGAAGGGCCCCGGAAGGTTCCGCGAACGCGGAGCACCAGCCCCCAGCCGCCCGCGAAACAGACAGGAGCCCGCTCATGGGTCTTTTCACCGTGCGATGCAGCGACAGCGACTGCGGCCAGCGCATCGGCAAGGGCGCCGGGTTCTGCCCGCGCTGCGGCCGGCCTGCGCCTTCAGCGCGGGCCTGGTGCGGTGGCTGCGAGGCCGAGGTCCGGGCCGATGCCGCCTACTGCTGGCAGTGCGGGGCCGAACTGGCAAAGTCGAGGCGCGCGTTCATCTTCGAAGGGCGCTGGGCGAGGCGGCCCGAGGATGTCGCCGCGCGGCTGGAGGATCAGGATGTCGCCGGCCGCTTCTCCAAGCCCCTGCTGATCGAGCCGGGCACCAGAGCCCTTCTGTTCCAGCAGGGCCGCTGCAAGGGTGAACTCGGGCCCGGCCGCCACGAGCTGCGCGGCATCCGATCCATGCTGCCGCTGCTGGACCTGACCGGCCGCACCACCGTCGTGCTGGTCGATGCCGGCGATGTCGTGGCCGACCTTGAAAACGACGGCCTCTGGACCGCCGATGCGCTCGAGGTGGGCACGCGCCTGCGCGTGGTCATGCGCATCACCGGTATCGAGGCGCTCTATACCGGCCTGTTCAAGGGCAGGAGCAAGGTTACGGTCGATTGTATCGAGCGCGAGTTGGCCGCGGATGTGCATTCGGCGATTCAGGCGGAAATCGGCCAGTTGGCGCTGGATGAACTGCTGCGGGGCGAAGAGGCGCCCAGGCGCATCGAGGCGGCGGTGAAGTCGGCACTCGAACCGACGCTGTCGCGACTCGGCCTCGAACTGGTGCAGCTTCGCTACCGCGGCCTGGCCGGGCCTGCGTGGGAAAGGCTTCAATCCCAGCGCCGCGACCTGGCCGCGGAGGCCGCCGAGGCCGACCTCACCGAGCAGCGCAGCCGACTCCAGCAGCGCTTGCGCCAGACGTTGACGCAGGAGAAGCTCGATGCATTCCAGGGTGAGCACGAGCTCGAGGCCTTCATCCGCCAGGCCGAGCACGAACTGGGGCTCAAGGGCATCGTCCGCGACGATGAGATGAAGCGCCTGACCGAACGCTTCCGCATCGAGCGCCAGCGCCAGGCACTGCTCGACCGGCTCGAGATTGAGGGCATCGAACACGCCGAGCGCCGCGAACAGGCGTGGAAGGAATTGATGGCCCGGGAGCAGCGCCGCGATGAGCAGCACCAGCGCGAACTGGCGCGTCGACAGGCCGAGGCCCAGCAGGATGAGGCCGAAGCACAGGCGGGCATCGAGCGGCTGCGGCAGGTGAAGCAGATCGAGCGCGAGGAGGATGAAGCCCGCATCGAGCAGGAGGCGCGGCTGCTGGACATCCGCTCCCGCGCCACGGCCGAGGCGCTGCTGAGCATCCTCGATGGCCCGCCCGCCCAGCGCATCGCCGAGCTCGAGAAGCTGCGCATCCAGCAGAACTTCACCGCCGAGCAGATGTTCGCCCTCGCGGCGCAGGCCTCGCCCGACACCGCCCGCGCCCTGGCCGACACCTACGATGCCGCCGGCAAGCTCACGCCCGAGCAGCGCCGAAGGCTCGAGACCGGCCTGCCGGCGTCGCCAACCGCCTTCACCGACCCGGAAAAGCAGCGGCTGCATCGCGTGATGCAGATGGCCAGAAAACAGATGACCGGCGGCGGCTCGGGCAATGGAAAGGACCAGATGAATACCGGCGGCGCTGCCTCGTGACCGCGGGCCGTCATTGTTATGCCCCCCCCGCTCCCCCCCGGCCCCGGCCCGATGACCCGATTGCACCCAGGAGCGACTTGTGACCCTGCCGCGTGATGAACTCGACCTGATGCAGACCGTGCGGCGAGAGCCGGTCGCGGCGGGTGTGGTGCTGGCCGGGCGGTATCAGCTCGAGCAGCGCATCGGCACCGGCGGCATGGGGCAGGTGTGGCGGGCGGTCGACCGCGAGCTCGACCTGCCCGTGGCGGTCAAGCTCCTCCCCACACTGCTGGGCGGCGACCCGCGCAGCATCGCCGCGCTGAAGCGAGAGGCGGCCATCGCCCTGCGGCTGAGCCACCCCCACATCTGCCGGCTGCACACGCTCCAGATCGATGGCGAGGCCACGTTCCTGGTCATGGAGTGTGTCGATGGCATCACGCTCGATGCATTCATCGCCCGGCAGGCCGATGGCCGGCTGACCTGGCCGCGGCTGTTTCCCCTGGCAAGGCAGCTTGCCGAGGCCCTGGACTACGCACACGGGCTTCAGCTGCCCGTGCTGCACCGCGACATCAAGCCGCAGAACATCCTCATCGGCGACTCGGGCCGCGCGACGCTGCTGGACTTCGGCATCGCACGCGAGATACACGATTCGATCACCCGCATGACCGGCCGCGAGGCCACCAGCGGCACCGTGCCCTACATGTCGCCCGAGCAGTTCCGCGGCGAGTCGATGGATGCATCGAGCGACGTCTACAGCTTCGCCGCGGTGCTGTATGAGTGCCTCGCCGGCCGGCCGCTGGTCAGCCCGCATGGGTCGCTGTCGTGGCAGATACTGGAAAAGCCGTTCACGCCCATCGAAGATGTGCCCGAGGCGGTCAACCGCCGGCTGGAATCGGCGCTGGCCAAAGACCCGCGGCTGCGGCCGAAGCGCTGTATGGATGTGGTCGAGCCAACCACCCCGATCGGCAGCGCGACGGGGATGGACGTGGCCGAGCAGGCCCATTCCGGTGACGCCGGTCTGCCAGGGTGGGCCGATGCCACCGGGGCGATCGGCGGCGCTGAAGATGAGCAGAAGCAGCAGCTACAGCGCCGCATCGAGCGCGATGCCGCCGCCTGTGCCGAGTGGCTCACCCGCGGCGGGGTGGCGCAGCAGTTTGTCACGCAGGCCACCAGGGAACAGCTCACCGCGTGGCACAGCGGCGCTGCGCGGCGGTGGCCGGCGGCGCTGTGGCTGATGGGCCTTCGTCTGGCCAGCCTGGAAAGCGGGCGCGACCGGTCCGAAGCGGCCACGCACTTCGCCGCCGCGGCCAGGGCCGGTTACGCCCCGGCACAGTATTCCCTCGGCGCCTGTCACGCCCACGGCGATGGCGCCCCCTTCGATGCCGGCCAGGCGGTGCGCTGGTACCGCGCTGCGGCCGAGCAGGGCTTTGCCCCGGCCGAGCATGAGCTGGGCTGCTGCTACGAGCACGGCCTGGGGATCGAGCCCGACCGGCGAGAAGCGCTCAACTGGTACCTCCGCGCCGCCCAGCGCGGCTACCCCGATGCCCAGTACGCCCTCGGGGCCTGCTACGAGGCCCAGACCGACCGCCGCGGCCCCGATGGCCAGGCCCCGTCGGGCGGTGCCCAGGTGACCGACCCCGCCGCCGTCGAGCAGGTGATGCAGCGCGCAGCGCGCTGGTACCGCATGGCCGCGGAGCGCGGCGATGCCCGCGCCCAGCACCGCCTGGCCTGCTGCTATCGCGACGGTGTGGGCGTCGAACTCAACCCCGCGGTCGCCGCGCAGTGGGGCCGCATGGCCGCGCAGCAGGGCTATCCCCCGGCGCGCATCTGGGTGCAGGATGGCGCCCCGAAGCCGCCGGGCCCGGCCTACCTCGATGCGCCCTGGACGGCGCCCAACGGCCGCGGCACTAAGACCGCCCATCGCCTGGTGTCGTGGTGGCCGATCATCTTCGGCGGCGGCCTGGGCTTCATGATCGGCTATATCCCCGGCATGGTGGTGGGCGTGTTCGTCGGCTGGCTGGTGGCCAGGAGCGTGGTGCGATGAGCCCTCGTGGCGATGAACTCGACATGGCCCGGACGATCCGGCGCGATGCCGTGGCACCCGACCAGGTGCTGGCGGGGCGGTATCGGCTCGAGCAGCGCATCGGCTCGGGCGGCATGGGGCAGGTATGGCGGGCCATGGACACCGAGATGCAGATGGCCGTGGCGATCAAACTGCTGCCGACGGTGCTGGCCGGCGATGACCGCGCCATCGCCACGCTCAAGCGCGAGGCCGCGGTGGCGCTGCGGCTGTCGCATCCCAACATCTGCCGCCTGCACACGCTCCAGAGCGACGGCGAGCACACCTTCCTGGTCATGGAACTGGTCGAGGGCTCGACGCTCGAGCAGCGACTTGAGCAGCGCACGCATCGGCGGATGCCATGGGCGCAGCTCAAGCCCATCGCCGGGCAGATCGCCGCGGCGATCGACCACGCTCATGGGCTGATCCCACCGGTGCTGCACCGCGACCTGAAGCCTGCCAACATCATGGTCGATGGCTCGGGCCGGGTGAAGGTGCTCGA
>PUMS01000361.1 GCA_003551485.1 Phycisphaeraceae bacterium
CCATCTCACGCAGCCGGGACCGGCCCAGTGCGGTCAGCCGGTAGTATCGTCGGGGCGGGCCGCTGGGCGAGGGGGCGGCGCGCACGCTCACCAGGCCGTCATCCATCAGCCGCGCCAGCAGCGGGTAGACCGTCGACTCGGTCACGCCCAGGCCATCGCTCTGTCGCAGCCGCTGGAGGAGCTGGTAGCCATAGGCCTCGCCTTCGTTGAGCGCGGCCAGCACCGCCAGCTCGCCCAGCCCCTTTCGCAACTGCACCGCCCAGGCCTGCATGATCGACGGCTCCCGTGCATCATCGCCATCCACTATAGCGGATACCGATATAGGGGTCAAGGGGCGATCCGCCCCGTGCGCCTCGCTCCGCCCCGGGCGGGGCGGGGGTGGTTATCATCCGGGGATGATCGAACGCATCCAAGGGCGGCTGGAATCCATCGAGGGCTCGGCGGCGCGGCTGAAGCCGATGGTGGGGGGCGAGCATGTGGGGCTGGTGCTCGAGGTGCTGCTCAGCGGCTACGCCGCCGCACGGTTGCAGCCGGCGGTGGGCAGCGACGTTGAACTGGTCACCCTGCACTACTACGAGTCGGTCAACCAGGGGGCGATGTTCCTGCCGCGCCTCGCGGGCTTCCTGGACCATCGCGAGCGGCAGATGTTCCTGCTGCTGACAAGCTGCAAGGGCATCGGCTACCGCAAGGCGCTGCGTGCGATGGAACTGGACCCGGCCCGCATGGCCGGCGCCATCGCCGACCGCGATGTGGCGCTGCTCCAGAGCCTGCCCGAGATCGGCAAGCGCACCGCCGAGTCGATCGTGGTGGCGCTGAAGGACCGCGTGGGCCCGCTGCTGGAGGCCGTGGCCGCGGCGGCGGGAGGCGGGTCGGCCGCGGTCGGGGCCGGGGGCGGGGGCGGGGGCGATGGCGTCTCCGCGGCCGCCGGCGATGGCTCACCCGCCGCGGTTGGGGCCGGCGCCCCTGGCAGCCGCCGCCAGGCGGCCCGCGAGGCGCTCGAGGCCCTGGTGCAGCTCGGTGAGAGCCGCGCTGATGCGATGCGGTGGATCGACCAGATACTGGATGGCGATGACCCCCCGCAGGACACCGCCGGGCTGCTCAGCCGCGTGTTCCAGTTGCGATCCGGGCGGTAGAAGCCAGTGTCCCATGCGGCTGCGCCGCACCCACAAGGATGAAAACCGGGGGGCGTATTCCCCTCTGCCCTCGGGCCCACCGGGCGAGGGGCCGGGGGTGAGGGCAGATTCGGACCGATCCAGCGCATCTTTCCTCACCTCAGCCCTTTCCCGCCCCCGGACGGGGAGAGGGAGTGATTTTCAGAGCGGTCGCGGTTGCCATCAAACCCCCATCGCGCCGGCCTGACGCGTTCGCAGAAGGCTCCAGGCGGGCCTGTCCGCTGAACGGCCGATCACACCATCACCGACTGATACCAGCCAAGAGTCGGCGCCAGCCCTTCATCGAAGCCGACGATGGGCTCGTAGTCCAGCAGTTGGCGGGCGCGGCCGAGGTCGGCCTGGGAGTGTCTGACGTCGCCGGGGCGGTCGGGCTGGTGGGTGGGCTTGAGATGCGGCCGGTCCAGGGTGGCGGCCATCTTCGCCGCCAGGGTGTTGACGCTGATGCGCTGACCGCAGGCGATGTTGATCACCGCCCCGCCGAGGCGCCGGGGCGAGGCGGCGGCCAGGAGGTTGGCGTGGACGACGTTGTCGACGTAGGTGAAGTCGCGAGACTGCTCGCCGTCGCCGAAGATCACCGGGGCCTGCTCCCGCTCGATCAGGGCCGCGGCGAAGGCGGCAATGACCGCGGCGTAGGCGCTGTTGGCGTTCTGCCGCGGGCCGAAGATGTTGAAATACCGCAGGGCCGCGGTGTCCAGCGGGTAGCCGGCGGCCCAGGCGGCCATGAGCGCCTCGCCGGCGACCTTGGTCGCGGCGTAGGGGCTGCGGCAGTCGGTGGGCATGGTCTCGATCTTGGGAAGCTGCTCGCTTTCGCCATAGGCGGCAGCACTGGCGGCGAACATCCCCCGCTCGGCCTCCGCCGCGCGGGCCGCCTCCAGCACGTTGATCGTGCCGGTGATGTTGACCTCGCTGTAGTGCCGGGGCTGTTCGATGCTGCCGGGCACCGAGCCCAGGGCCGCCTGGTGGAAGACGTAACGGCAGCCGCGCATCAGGTCGGCCAGCAGGGGCTGATCCAGGATCGAGTTCTCGTGGAACTCGAGCCTGTCACCGTAGCGGGTGGCCAGCGGTTGGAGGTTGGCCCGGTCGCCGCCGGAAAGGTCATCGAGCACCCGCACGCGCGCTCCAAGTGCCAGCAGCGCCTCGGTCAGGTGCGAGCCGATGAAACCCGCTCCGCCGGTCACCATGGTGGTGATGCCTTCGAATCGATCGCCGTGCAGACCTCGCCAGTCGGTGATGCTCATGGTCTGGTTGATCCCTGCGGCCGGTTGCGGCTACTCGGTGCGGACATCGGCGCCGGCGCCGGCCTCGTTCCATGCCTGTTGCAGGAAGCGGCGCACATCCGCGCCGATCCGTGAAAACGGCCGCGACCAGCTTGCCTCGATGCTGATGCGCTCATCGTAGCCGAGCTTTCGCAGCGTGCTGAAGAACTCGATGAAGTCGAAGGCCTTGACGGCATCGGCGCCGTGCCCGCCGGGCTCGATGCGGCCCACCGGCTCGGCCACGTGCACATGGCGCACGCGCTCGCCCAGGGCCAGCAGTTCGGCCTCGGTTTCGTTCTCGACGCCGAAATGGTAGCTGTCGACCAGCACCGCGAGGGCCGGGTGCTCGACGTGCTCGGCCAGGAGGCGGGCTTCATGGAGGGTGTTGAGGGTGTTGGTCTCACCGCGATTGAGATGCTCGATGACCAGCAGGACATCGTGCTCACCGCAGGCATCGGCGGCGAGCCGGGCGAACTGGCGCAGGTCTTCATCGGCCTGCGCCTCGCTGACCGTTTCCGGCCTCCGCCGCGCGCCGCCGGAGCCGAAGACCAGCCGGCGGATGCCCAGCTTCGCCGCGCGCTGCGCCACGCGGCTCATGTAGCGGCCAAGGGCCGCAAGGTCGCGATCCGGGCCGATGACCTTCAGGTGGCGGGGCAGCAGACAGTTGGCGGCCTCGATGGGCACGGCCAGCTTCGCCGGATCGGGGGCGGTCCCGGCCCAGGCCGCATCGTCGCTCTCACCGGCGAGCACCTTCTGGATGTTGACCTCGAGAAAGTCGTAGCCGGCCTCGGCCACCATGGCTGCATCGTGGATCTCACCGCAGTAACCCAGTCTCATCAGACCACTCCATCACCCATCATCGGCGCCAGGCCCGACGCCGCCGGGCTGAAACACACCCGCCCCCAGCTTACCCCACACCGCCCCCTGCCACCACATGACCGCGGCGGGGCGACGCGGGTGGGTGCATGAAACCTCTCGCGGGTTGCCTCTTGCTCCCTCTCCCTCCGGGAGAGGGTCGGGGTGAGGGAAGACACGGTCGCCGCGTGCGAACCTGCCCTCACCCCCGGCCCCTCTCCCGCGGGGAGAGGGGAGTAGAGGCCCGCACATCCACCCGCGATGTATGTCACGCACCCGACGCGGGTGGGGCGTCACCGCCTCATCGGACGCAGCTCAATCCCGCGGGTTGATCCGCTTGAGCAGGGAGAAGAAGCCGCGTTTGCGCTGCGAGCTGATGCCCCAGTTGACCGGCACGCTCTGGTAGCCCTCATCGAACCCCTCACCGGGGAAGCGCCAGTCGAAGTAGCCCCAGCCGGCGCCGTGGCTGAGGGCGGCGAGCATGTTGTTGTCGGGTTTGTCGAAGTCGAAGTGGTCATCCTCGTTGAAGAGAATGGGCTGGCCGCGGTAGGGGGCGCTGCGGCGGGTCTGATCGACCATGTCGCGGATGCGGTCGGGCTCTTCCACACCGTTGCCGTGCAGCAGCAGGAAATCGCTGGCTTCGATGATGTTGTCGGTCAGCAGGTTTCCGCCGCAGAAGCTGTTGCCCACCAGCAGCCGGCCGGCGGCGGTGTCCACGCGGCCGGCGCTGTGCTCGGCCACCTGGCGCATCAGCTCGTGGCCGCGCTGCGGCCGGATCAGCTCGTGGGTGTAGCGGGGGCAGTCGACCTCGTTGCCGATCTCGATCAGCACGTGCCGGTCGCCGCGGTCCAGCAGCCATTCGGTGGCATTCTCCGCCGCGCGGCGGACGGCATGCTCATCCTCGAGGCGGTGGTCCTGGCCGAAGTAGAAGTAGCCGAGGATGACCACCATGCCCAGTTCATCGGCCCGGTCGAGGATGCGGCCAAGGCGCTCGAGGTATGCCGGGCGCAGCCCGCCCTTCTCATCGAAGCTCGAGTTGTGCCAGGGCTGCTCCCTGCTGTAGCCCATCGGGCTGCCGCCCTGGAGGTTGATGGTGAAGGCATCGAGGCCGTGCTCCCACCAGGTGGGCATGGCCTGGATGAACTCGCGGGTGTTGCGCTGCGGGTCCCAGGGGCCATCGGGATAGTCCCAGCGGGCTCGCGTCTGGGGGTTGAGGTCATCGAAGATGCCCTGCACCATGCGCGAGTTGAGCAGCAGCCCCTCGATGGACCGGCCGTTGACCTCGCACCCGGCGCAGGTGACCTCGCCATTGATGTGGAAACGGTCCTGTTCGATATGGACGATCGTTTTCGAAGCCATGTTGCACTCCGCGATTGGCTGTTGGTTTAACGGCAGGCCGGAAGGTAGCACATGTCGGCTGCGCCGAGCGCCTCGGGCTTCAGATGCTCATGCCAAAACCGACGAACACCAGGTACATCGCCGCCAGCGAGATCACCGACAGGATGATCCACAGCAGGCCCACCTCGTGGGGTTCGAGCCGATACAGCCGCCCCAGCACGACCAGTTGCAGGATCGCGTAAAGCGCCAGGCCCCAGGGATAGGCCCACACCGCCACGCCGAAGGGAAAGGCGATCACCGCCGCGACCTTCAGTGCCGCCGGCCCGATCGTTCCGAAATACTCACCCAGCACCCGCGCTGCGATCATCAGCGCCACCAGACCCGCCGGCACCAGGATCGCCAGCATCGTGGCGATGCCCACCAGCACCGCGGCCGGCTCGGCCTGCATCGACCCGTAGGCGACCATCAGCGCCACACCGATGGCCAGCAGGACCGCGGCGGGAATGATGCGTTCGTTGCCTTCCACAGCCCTGTCTCCACACGCGCATCC
>PUMS01000043.1 GCA_003551485.1 Phycisphaeraceae bacterium
ATGGTAGGGAAGACGATATGGAAGGCAATGTGGCGGCGCCGGAGGCGAACCGGATTATCGCGTGCGGCGTCGGCCAGAAGTCCCGCGTGCAGACAGTAGCCGCCTGTGCATATCCCGGTGCGGAACTGGCGCCACAGCTCGGTGGGCATGTCTATGCCCGGGGGCACGGAGTTGCCCGCCCAGAATGCATGATAGTCGCTGCCGCCGCTGACCAGCAGCCCCAGCCGCTTGGCCATCGCCTCGTAGGCGGCGCACTGGGCCGGGCTGTGGTCGCTGTGGTGGGTCTCGATGCCGTCCAGGCCCAGGTCGCGCAACTTCTGGACCAGGTGTTCGAGCAGTTCATCATCCTCGAGCCGAAGCTGCACCGGGTGGGCCAGCACGGCCACGCCGCCGGCCTGGTGGATCGCTTCGATGGCCTCGGCGGCGGGCAGGCGGTCGCGACGGACATACGCGGCCGCGCCCCGGCCGAGGTAGCGGTTGAAGGCATCCTGGATCGACTTGGCATACCCGCCGCGGGTGAGCACCGTGGCGATATGGGGCCTGCCGACGGCCGCGGTGCCCTCGGCCCCGGCCAGCTCGAGCACCTGCTCGAGTTCGATGTCCACGCCCAGTTGCCGCAGCCGTTCAATGATCGCCGCGTTCCGCTGCCGGCGCGCAGCCACCTGGCGCTGATGGATGGCGGCCATGCTCGGGTGGCGGCCATCGATGAACAGGCCCAGCACGTGGAGGGTGCCGGGGGCGGCCAGGGTATGGCTGATGGCCGGGTCGGCCGAGACCTCGATGCCGGGGATGAACTTCAGGCCATGGCGCCGACAGCCCGCGGCGGCGGCCTCGAGGCCGGCGGTGGTGTCGTGGTCGGTCAGCGCGATCGCCGCCAGCCCCGCACCCCGCGCCTTGCGCGCCAGGCGACCGGGGGCCACGGTGCCATCGGACGCCGTGGAATGGAGGTGCAGGTCGCAGTTCATGGCCCCACATCGTACCCCATCGGCGCCATGGGACGGGCGAGAGGCCGCCGCAATGAAAGCGCGGCGGGGGCGCTGGCCGATGATGTCGGGACTGCGCTATCCTTAATTATGGCCGGTGCCCGCATCGGCACGCACCGGTCCGGCGGCCCAGCGCTCACTCTGATCATGATGCAACTGCACCGCTCAAACACCGCAAACCATTACCTGCTGCGGCGGGCCAGGCTCGAGCAGATACTGCCCCTGCGAACGCAGGTCCTGTTTGCCATGCACGGCCCGCGCCACGCCCACTTCATGGGCGATGACCACCCCCTTACCCGCCATTATGCCGCCGTGGTCACCGACGCGACCACCGTCGAGGCCGCCGTGGCCGCCGGGGCGGACGATCCGGCCGGCCCGGACGCGAACGAGGGCGATTCAATCGTCGCCTGCCTGACACTACTGCCGGCACCGTTCGAGGGCGAGCCGGCGTGGCAGATGCGCGGCGTGGCGGTCCATCCGCAGCACCGCAGCCAGGGCCTGGGACGCGCTTTGGTGGCCTTCGCCGAGCGCGAGATCGCCGACCGGCCCGAGTTCAAGCGCATCTGGTGCAACGCGGTGGCCTCGGCGGTGCTGTTCTATGAGAAGATGGGCTGGGAGGTGGTCGATGAGGCCTACCTGATCAAGGGCGTGGGCTCGCACTTCAAACTGCTGCGACACCGCGATGGAGGTTGATCGCCGGCCGGAAGATCGCCCCATCCCGTCCACTCTCCCCTGTACCCTTCCCCGGAAGGGAGCAAGCCGTAGCAGGTAGGGTGGGGCAAGCGAAGCGGACCCACCGCCGCGATTTTCATCCTCAGGGGTGCGGCGCCACCTCATGAGACACTGCCCCGATCATACGGGGCCCGGGGGCCTGGGACCGCGGCGGGTATGCCTCTGGAAAGGCCGCAGGCTGCACGATATCAGTCGAACTCGGGCGGGGCGATGTCCGGTGAGCCGTCGAAGTCATTGGCATCGCCGTCCTGGTCCCATGGATCCACGTCAAACCCGCCATCATCGTCCGAAGGGGGGACCGGCTGCCAGTCGTTGTCCCGGGGCTGAAGGTCAAAGCCCTGGTCATCCCAGGCATCCCCGTTAGGAAGCATCGGCGCATCATCGAACTGCTGGCCGGCCAACTGCATCAGCAGGCCCACGAGCATGAGCAAGCCCATGGGGTTCTGTTCCATGTCGGACTCGATGTGCTGGGGCATGAGTTCAACGCGAAGCGTGAGCGTTGCACCCTCGCCCTCATGCGACAGTGACGGCAGACTGCGCGGCATCGCCTCCATCAACTCCGGCCCGGCTTCGGCCAAGACATCGCGGATTTCACCGGCACTCGCTTCTTCGCGGTAAACCAGGTGAATCAGTGCATCGACGCTCTGGCTGAAGTTGACGCCGATGGCCAGTTGCCTCGGCGAATGTTGCGGATCGAGGGCTTCGGTGTCATCCAGCAGCACGGCACCGTCCTGGTCGTCATAGACGAAGACCAGGTGGCGCTCGTGAACGCGCTGACCCAACTCCGGCAGGCCCCCTACCAGGCTTCCGCTGATCCAGCCTTCTTCGCCGGCGGCGTGCTGTTCGATGGCGGCATCGAGCATATCCCGGCGCTTCGACGCCACCACCATGGTGTCGTCGAGGATATCCGTGTGCAGCGGCGTTTCGGCGGCTTGCGGCTGCGGGGCGGCATCCGGCTCGAAGGCCTCCCAACCGGGGGCACCGTTCATGTCCGCAAAGGGCGGACTCGCATCGTCTCCGAGCATGTCCATCAGACCGGGCAGCATCTGCCGGATGTGCTGTGCGCCCATGGCGTCCCGTGCCCGCACAACGACCAGGCTCTGTTCACCAGAAATGGTGGCCTGGCCATCGTCGGGTCTGGGAACAAAGACGGCAAACGACAGCATCGCCTCGAATGCCTCGAGCATTTCGGAGTCCTGCTCGGCCTGCTCCTGCTGCTGGCCGAACCAGGCGTAGACGTCGCTGTTGCGCAGCGCCTGGAAATCGACATGCAGCACGGCCGCGGTCTGCGGCGGCATCACGAAGGCGTAGGGTTCGAGTGTGCGGAACAGACCCGCGCCGTCGGCCGCGCCCGGTCCGGAGGGCTCGCCATTGAGTTCCAAGGGCGCTGCGGGCGTCTGACCGTTGGCGGCCGCCGGGTCGGTGGGCCCGGCCGGCCGGGGAGCCTCGCGGCCGAAGAAGGCGAAGTAGCCGCCAACCGCGCCACCGACGATGAGCACGGCGATGATGGCGACCAGGGCGATGGTGCGGTTTCGGCCCGCGCGGGTGCCGGGGGGCTGGTCGGGCCGCTCTTCATCATCAGGTTCGGGCAGTGGCTCGCCGCGCGCGGGCCGGCGACCGCTCTTGCCCCGACGGCTGCGGGTTGCCGAGGCGCCGCGCTTGGGCCGTGGGGCGGGCTCAGCCTCATCAGACTCCTCGAAGCCACCGAGCGCGGCGGCCAGTTCATCCACCGATTCATCGCCGCCGAGCACGTCGACCGACGATTCGGCATCCTCGCCGCCATCCTGGCCAAAGATGTCATCGGCATCGTCGGTGCCGGCCTTCGCGGCGGCGGTGGGGGCCTGTTCTGTGGGTTTGCCGCTCTTCTTCTTGCGCGAGGGCTTCTTGGCCGCCTCGCCGCCGCCCGAGGCGCTGGAAGAGCGCGACCGGCGGCCGACGGCCGAGTCATCGGCCTCCACCTGCTGCACGTCGATGCCCTTGGCATCGGCCAGTTCCTCCGCCTGTTCCAGCGAGCGGGCATCGAACAGGGCGATGACGTGCTTGCCGTTTCGTTTGTACGTACCGGTGACCTTGAAACGCATGGATCAACCTCCCGCCGTTGGCGGAACCCCGCCCGCCCCCGCCCCCCCCGCCCGCTCGTGAGCCGGCGGGGCAACCCCGTCCGTGGTGAAAAAGGCACAAGGCGCCGACCACAGGCCGCGCCCGTTCCCGCTGCCGCGGCCCTACCAGGCCACGAATGCATCCTAATTCGCCACCGGATCAATGGCAAGCATCCACCAGCGGATATGCAGCACCGGCATGCTCCTGCCGCGGCCGCCCTCCGGGCGGGCGCTTGCGGGTGCGGATGGCTGCTTGCCGGTCAGTGCCCGCAGGGCGGGGAAGGCACCGGTGGCCCAGCCGCCTGCGGCGGCCGGCGGCGGGCATCGCGGCATTGCCGAGCCTGCCTGATCGCTGCATCCTGTGCCCCGCCGGATGCGTGTGGGCCCGGATCAGGACAATGGGTTTGCCCGCGGGTGTAGGGGCCGGTATGCTTCCAAACCGCCCGTTGACCCGTTGCTCCGGTGCCACGGATGGCGTACCGGACCAGTCGCTCCTCCAGGCCACGTGGGCAGGTGCGGACGACCATGCTTTTAACCGACATCCTCCATCCCTCCTGCATCAAGGTGCCCCTGGAGGCTCAGGAAAAGAAGACGGCGATCTTCGAACTGGCCGAGGTGCTCTGTCGCAGCGGCGCCGTTACCGACCCCGAGGCCTTCAAGGAGGCGGTGTGGCGTCGGGAGCAGACGCGGACCACGGGCATCGGCCACGGCATCGCCGTGCCTCACGGCAAGGTCGCCGGCTGTGCCCGGCTGGTCATGGCCGCCGGCATCTGCCGCCCGGCGATCGAGTTCGGCGCCATCGACCGGCGTCCGGTGGACCTGATCTTCCTGCTGGGCTCGCCGCTGGACCAGACCGGCCCGCACATCCAGGCCCTGGCGACCATCAGCCGGATGCTGACCGACGTCTCCCTGCGCGACCGGGTACGAGGCTGCCAGAGCGCTGAGGAGCTGTACCAGATCATGGTCGAGCGCGATGCCAGCCACTCCGCCCGAGCGTGAGGGCCCGCCCGCTGGATGGCGGCGGGGCGCCGACCCGACCGCCGGTAATGCCCACCAGGAGCGAGGCCGATGCACGGGCAGTTGTTCATCCTCGCGCTGATCTTCGGCCTCTTCGCCTACGAAGCCACGCTGCCGGTGGGCGAGTTGCCACCGCTGCCGATGCCGGTGTGGAAGCTGGCCGCGGTCGTGCTGCTGCCCAAGCTGGTGCTGGCCGCGAGCTTCTACCTGATGTGCAGGGTGGTGCTGTCGCGGCTGAGCGGGCCGCGCGGCGGACGGTGGCTGGTGCGGCTGGACCGCGCGG
>PUMS01000396.1 GCA_003551485.1 Phycisphaeraceae bacterium
CGCCTTGCGTGGCGCGGGCCTGGTGCGCCACCTGGCCCCGCCAGCGACTACGTTGCAGCGGCCGTTATCCGACCGGGCCGACGAAACATCGGCCTGTGCATGAAGCACCGCCAAGGCAGCGATCGCAGTGTGCCGTGAGGGCAGGGGGCTGTCAACAGGCCGGCGATGGTGCAGAGGCGTCTGGGCGCATGACGCCAACGGCGGGGGGCATCTCCTCCCTCTTGTCTGATATCGACTCCCTCTCCCTTCGGGAGAGGGCCGGGGTGAGGGAAGGAGCGCGGCAGGGTGGCAAGCGTGTCTCCCCTCACCCCGGCCCCCTGCCCTGAAAACCGCCGGGAGCGGGCCGCCAGGGAGCGCGGCCGTCTCGGCCGCATTCCGGCCTCCGCCCCCCCAAGCGGCCGAGACGGCCGCGCTCCATGAGGCCGTCCGGCCCGTGCCGCTGTTTTCATCTTCGTGGGTACGGCGTAGCCCCATGAGTGACTCCCGAAGGGAAAGTGAGCTGTTTTCAGAGCAGAGGTGTAGCCGGGTGACACTTCGGCCATCGGCCGCTACCTTGGATGGCATGACACGGCTGGCGGTTTCCATCATGGTCGAGGCGGTGCAGCAGGCCCACGCCGCGGCGGCGCGCGCGGCGGAGGGGGGTGCCGACCTGGTCGAGTATCGCATCGACACCTTCACGGGGCCGGACTGTGACCTGGCGGGGCTCGTCGATGGCTCGCCTCTACCGTGCATCCTTACCTGCCGGCCGGTGTGGGAGGGGGGATTGTGCGAGCTGGATGAGACCGCGAGGCTGAAGGTCTTCGAGCGGGCCATGACCGCCGGCAGGCCGCCGGCGTACATCGACATCGAACTGGCGGCGTATCAGAAGTCGCCCGACCTCCGCCGCGCGGTGGCCCGCTGGGTGGACCACCCCGGGCAGGTGGGCCGCGCGGATGCGGGGCTGATTCTTTCCAGCCACGACTTCGAGCAACGGCCGGTGGACCTCTACCAGCGCATCGAGGCGATGGTGGCCGCCGCGGCCTGCCGGGTGATCAAGCTCGCCTGGCGGGCGCGGTCGCTGCGTGACAACATCGAGGCCTTCGAACTGCTGCGCCACGGCTACAAACCCACCATCGCCCTGTGCATGGGCGAGGCGGGCCTGCCCAGCCGCGTGCTGGCCAGGAAGTTCAACGGCCTGCTCACCTTCGCCGCGCTCGAGGCCGACCAGGCCACCGCCCCCGGCCAGCCCACCCTCGAGCAGCTCAAGACGCTCTACCGCTGGGATGCCACCGGCCCGCTGACGCGGGTCTACGGAGTGATCGGTCATCCCGTGGGCCACTCGATGTCGCCGGCGATCCACAACGCCGGCTTCGACCACACCGGCTTCGACGGCGTCTACCTGCCCATGCCCATCCCGCCGGATTACACCCACTTCAAGGCGACGGTGGGCGCGTGGCTGGACATGGCCGACCTGCACTTTCGGGGCGCTTCGGTGACCATCCCACACAAGGAGAACCTACTGCGGTTCGTTGCCGAGCGCGGCGGGCAGATCGAGCCGCTGGCGGCCCGGATCGGCGCGGCCAACACGCTGACCGTGGGCGACGATGGCACGCTCCATGCCTCCAACAGCGACTACGCCGCCGCGCTGGATGCGGTGTGCAACGGCCTGGGCATCGGCCGCGCTGAACTGGCCGGGCGGCGGGTGGCGGTGATCGGCGCCGGCGGCGCGGCCCGGGCGATCGTGGCCGGCTTCGCCGCCGCGGGCGCCACCGTGGTGGTCTACAACCGCACGCTCGAGCGGGCCCGCCAGCTTGCCGAGGCGTTTTCGGCCGGTGGAGATGGCGTGGGGGACGGCGGTGGCCCGGCGGGCGGTGGTGGTGACGCTGCGGGCACCGACGTCGCTCCGGGCAAGGTTGTCGCCGCGCCGCTGGAGAAGCTGTGCGACTGCTGCTGCCAGATCTACATCAACTGCACGCCCATCGGGATGCATCCGGATGTGGACAAGACCCCGATCGAGGCCTCGGCCGCGCCGCGACAGTGGGGCGAGGGGACGGTGGTGTTCGACACGATCTACAACCCCATCGAAACCCGCCTGCTTCGCGAGGCCCGCGCCGCCGACTGCATCACCATCCCCGGCACCGAGATGTTCACCCGCCAGGCCGCCGCCCAGTTCCAAACCTGGACGGGCCGCGAGGCCCCGCTGGAGGTCTTCGAGGGGGTAATGCGAAAGCGGATGGGGGGATAGTCGGACGAACCCTTTCAATTGGGCGCGCATAAGCAGGAGACACGCATGGCGATTCCCGGTTTTCAGGACACGATGCTGCCGCTGCTCCGGATGGTCGCCGACGGGAAGGAGCATCGCTTCAGCAACCTGGTCGAACGTACGGCCGATGCTTTCAAGCTCACGGAAGCAGAGCGCGATGCGCTCTTGCCGAGTGGCAAGTCGCGAAAGATCAAGGATCGCGTTTCATGGGCGTTGAGTTACATGTTCCACGCCGGATTGCTCGAACGAACCGACCGTGGGGTCGTGAGGATCACGCAGTCTGGAACGCAACTCCTCAAGAATCCCCCATCCCGCATTGACGTGGCGTACCTGAAGGAACACTATCCGGCGTTGCGACGCTGGCTCGATCAATCCGCCCAAAGCGGTTCGGCCGACATCTCACCATCAACGCAAAATGCCGTTGATGCCCAGAGAGCGGTCGAGACGCCTGATGCGACTCCGGAAGAAGCGCTCCAATCCGCCTACCAACAGATTCGCGAGGGCCTCGCTGAAGAGTTGCTCGAACAACTCATGCAGGTCCCGGCTTCGCGTTTCGAGCGCATCGTCATTGCACTGCTCGTGGCGATGGGCTACGGCGGCAGCCAGCGGGATGCAGCGCAGGCGGTGGGGCGCAGCGGGGATGGGGGGATCGACGGGATCATCAAGGAAGACCGCCTCGGGCTCGATTGCGTCTACATCCAGGCCAAGCGCTACACGCAGCAGTCGGTGGGCCGGCCGGACGTGCAGAGCTTCGTCGGCGCGCTGCCCGGCCAGCGCGCGCGAAAGGGGGTGTTCCTGACCACCTCGACCTTCACCGCCGATGCCCGACAGTACGTGGCCCACCTCGATACCCGCGTGGTGCTGATCGATGGCCGCCAGCTCGCCGAGTACATGATCGATCACAACATCGGCGTGACCACCTCCGAAACCTACGAAGTCAAGCGACTCGATGTCGATTTCTTCGATGAGGAGGCATGAACGATCCGGGCGATGACCGACGTCGATTCATCACTGTCCAATGCCATCGACTCAGGCCGGCGCCGCTCACAGTCTTTCGACCAGGCTCTCTTGCCGCTGCCCGCATCGTACCGCGGCGGGTGATCTGCCGGCGTGGCGTTGGCCAGGCGCCTGCTACCGCGGAAGGCCTTCGCTCAATTCCCAGACGATCGGTTTCCCGCCATCGGTGCCGGCAACGGCCCTTTCCCCATCAGGTGATACCGCCAACCCGGAGAAGGTTTCCGGGTAACGCGTGGCCTCTTTGAACGCGACCTTTGAGCCGCTCCCCATGCGCTGCGCGCACCGAGGGGGCATTTAAGGTTTACTCGGTCCGGGGCTTCCGGGGTGCGGGCGGTTCACCCACAGTGAGCCTCGTTTCCGCCGGAAGATCAAGTCCCCGACAGGAATTTCCCGGACATTGCTGCCCATCCGCCCGAACCCGCCGCAGCAGGCCCCGGGCAAGGATGGCAGCCACCTCCTGGCGGCGCTCGTCCGATGTCATGGCGTCAGGCTCACGGGTCGAGGTCATGGCATAGCTCCCGCGTCCCGAATGCGGTGGGCCGCTACTGGTTGCCTATGCCGTTTTGAGGGGGCGCGCCCGGTTCGTGGGGAGCGGCTCAGGTCACGCCGCTCAGCGGGGCCGTCTATTCATCTATTCAAAGAAACAGCGACGGTTCGACGTGGAAGCGCTCGGCCAGTTTGCGCAGGTGGTCGGCCGTCAGCTTCCGCTCGCCCTTGAGAATCTTCGAGCCCATGCTCGCGTGGACGCCCAGGAGGCGGGCGAGGTCGCTGCCGGTCATGGCGTTGGCCTCCAGCAGGTGCTTGAGCGACGCCAGCCCGCTGATGGCCGAGGTGTCGATGGCGTGGTGCTCGGCCTCGTAGGCCCGCACGAGCTGGGTGAGGGTCTCCATGTAAAGCGCCTGGCCCCGGGTCAGCTTCGGGATGGCCATCAGCAGGTCGATCATCTCGATCGTGTTCTCGAGCTCGACATCATCGGCGATCGCCCGCGGCGGCATCAGCCGCACCAGGTCCTCGAAGCGGCCGGGCAGCTTGTCCTGATGGCGATGGGTCTTGCTCATCGTGCTACTCCTTCCACGTGCCCTTGTCTTACTCGGCATGCGTCAGCACCTCGCGGATGTTGATCAACTGATAGTCGTACCGGATGCGGGCAATCAGGCGGTACTTGTTGCCGCCGATGTTGAACACGGTCAACGTCTCGCCGCGGCTGTTGGTGACCCCATCGGCCTGGGGCAGGTCGGCACGCAACTGCTGAATGCTCTGCCACCGGGCGTGGATGGCCAGCTTGTACCACTGCCGCAGAGGCGTCTCGGCGTCCGGATGCCGCTGCCAGAACTCACGCAGGCGCTTCAGGCTGATCACGCGCACTTAGACATTTTGTCTAGACATCGGGCGATTGTCAAGCCCACATGAGACAAAATGCCTAGCGCGGACACCCGCTGGCCCCCCCTTTCATCACGCCCACTAAGCGCATACAACCCCCTCATAACCCGAGCCCCTGTCTCGGCTCGGTTATCAGAGACTTTTGGCCGGATTCGGCGACCCTGGCCGCGGGGGCGGAAAATGCGGTTATGTCTCTGTGGGCGGTGGCGCGGCGGGGGCGGAGTTGCCTGATTCGTAAACCCTTGCGGGAACTGGCGTAAGAAACGACAACGCCGCCGAGGTGTCTCGGCGGCGTTCTTCGTGAACCGTGGGGCCGGTTGCGACTGCAACGGCGGATGCAATAGTGTGGTCCAAACCGTGTTCGGCAATGCCGAATCTGCATTTGTGACATCGGCCCGCTTGTCTCAGGTCGTCTTGTCGTGAGCCCGGTGGACGCTTCGCTCGCATGGGTC
>PUMS01000330.1 GCA_003551485.1 Phycisphaeraceae bacterium
GCCGTCGGCGGCGCGCTGCCGTAGCCGATCGAGTAGCCTCCGGGCGTATAGATGCCCGTTGCCGCATCCGCCGGCCCCAGCACCGCCTCGATCTGCTCCCGCACCATCCCCCTCTGGATCACCCCCTCCTCCACCATCCGCTCAAAATGCCGCTGCATCCCCCCCACCTGCCCCCGCTGCCGCGCCTCCTCGAAACTCGCGGGGGCGGTGCAGGAGGGGAGGAGGAGGGTGGTTGTAAGGCAGAACGCGAACATAACTGCCAGCAATGCGTCACGGGAATGGGGTAACATGGGCCAAGGCTCAACTCGTTATGGGGAACGTTGCATCAACACTCATCGCAGGGCAGTTCGGTATGCTGTCCTCGGATCACGTTTTCATGATGTTCTACACTTTATCTGACCACCAGAGGGCCTTTACCCCGAGGCAGCAAACACAGTCTCCCTATGATACCGCAGCGCTTCCTCGTCCGGCCGGAACCGCTCGGGCAGGCGCAGGGGGGTACCTTCGAGGTCGAGGAACATCCGGCGGTGGGCGGGGGGCAGGTCGCCGATTGGGCCGGGTGGGGCGGTCTTGAGGTGGGGGGAGAGGATCAGGCGCAGGTCGGGGTCGAAGCTGATCAGGCCGCGGTCGAAGGCGCGGTCGTGGAGGGTGTTGAGGCACAGGCCGTTGTGGGGGTCGGCGGCGCGGCGGGGGTTGTGGGCGTGGGGGATGATGTGACTGGCGTTGAGCAGGGCCGGGATGGCGATGCCGGTGAGGCAGCAGCGGCTGGTATAGCTGGTCAGGACCGCATCGCGGAAAAAGCCCTGCAAGCGCCGGGCGCGGATCAGGCGCTCGACCGTGGCCGGGCCCTCGGGCAACGCCAACTCGTCGACCGGCACGATCGGCCGGTCGGCAATCTGTGAATCCTTGGCGGCATGTGGTCGGTCGGGCGTTTGTGGGCCGGGTGGGGCCTTCGGGGTGTCCGCCGCGCCCGGCCGTTGCGAGGGCGGGGCGTGCGGAAACTGCGTTTCCGGGCGCTGCGCTTCCGGGGGTTGCAGGCCCATGAAGTGTTCGTAGGCGGCTTCGGCCTCATCGGCGATGCGGGCCGAATCGGCCAGGAACTGATCCCACAGCCGCCGGTCGGCCACGCTTGCGTTGGCCAGGCCGCGGACCTTCCGCGCGGCCATGGCCGGGTCGAGGCTGGCGAAGTTGCATGCCTTCATGCCCACGGCATTGTCCGTGCGCCCCAGCCGTGCGGCCAGGGCCTGGATGTCGGGGTTGCGGGTGTGCAGGCGGCCGAAGGGAGTGCGACAGTAGAGGCGGAAAGCCGCCAGAAGTTC
The DNA here is from genome assembly GCA_003551485.1 of Phycisphaeraceae bacterium. Classification (GTDB taxonomy): domain Bacteria; phylum Planctomycetota; class Phycisphaerae; order Phycisphaerales; family Phycisphaeraceae; genus B1Sed10-187. Next base: position 1,320 of record PUMS01000330.1, read on the forward strand.
ACTTCGCGACCAGGGAACGCCTGAGGCCATGGCCATGCAGAGTGTAGAGGATTGCGAGAAGAAAGTAGAACGCTCCGGGGAGTGGAGGGGCCGGGGCGGGGGAGCCGGGCGACAGGCCGGCGCTGCACCTTCCCTATTCCCTCGCCCCCCCCCACCCCCCGGCTTGGCCGGCGGGGAACGGGAGGATCAGCGCATCAGCAGGAGGGTGGGCAGGGAGAGGGTGATGATCCGCGGGTCATCGATGCGGACGTGGTCGTGCATGGTGACCAGGATGGCAAAGGGGGCGTTGTACACGGTCTTCTCCAGGAAAGCGCGCAGGCCGAGTGTGTCGCGGTGGGGGTCGATGCGGCGGCGGTACTTGATCTCGATGGGGATGCGCTGTTCGCCGATGGTCAACACGAAGTCAACCTCCGGCTCTGACCCGCGCTCGGGAAAATGGGCCACGTCGAGGTGGGGCAGGCCGGCGAGGAAATAGCCGGCGGTGCTCTCAGCGATGTGGCCGGCCAGTTCGGCCATATGCGGATTGTCGGCCAGGCCGCTTTCTTCGAGGGGAACCTGCTCCTGAAGCCAGCTTGCACGCAGGGCGTGGTCGCAGAGGCATATCTTGTCCTGCCCTCTGCGCCGCTTCAGACGCAGTTCCAGGGGCGGGATCAGTCGCAGGAGCATGGCGCCATCGAGGAAGCGCAGGTAGGCGCGGATGCGCTGCCAGCCGATGTTGGCCTGGAGGGTGTGGTGGATTTCGGGGATCAGTACCGACTGGCCGGGACTCTGGCCGGCGTACCGGCAGGCCAGACGAAAGACCTCTTCCAGGAGTTGGGGGTCGCGCTTCTGGCCCCGCTCGCCCATTCGAAGGTCGTGCTGGATGGCGCGCTGGATGACGGTCTCGTTGAGGTGGTCGGCGACCTCGGGCCAGGGGGCCTGCGCGCGGGCATGGGCAATGGGGTAACCGCCACGCTGGGCATAGGCGGTGAAGGCGCGGTCACGCACCGCCGCGTGAGCGGGCCCGAAACGGGCCAACTCTTCCCAGAAGTCGCGGTTGAGCAGGGCTTCGAGCCCGTTGGCCGGCAACAGCGCCGGCAGTTGCTCGCCGAAGCGCAGACCGGCGATCTCGCCCAGCAGCAGCGTGCCGAGTTCGACCTGAGTGATGCGCCCGGCGAGGCTGTCGCGGCCGGCCTCGATGCGAAGGGCTGAACTGCCGGTGACCAGGACCTTGACGCTGTGGTGATCGACCAGGGCCTTGAGCTGGGGCGCCCAGTCGGCAAGGTTCTGGACCTCATCCAGGCACAGCAGGGGCATGGGACCACCACGCGCGGCAACATTGAAGCTCTGGGCGAGGATGTGATGCTGAAACCAGCGCCCCAGGGTCAGGACCGGTTCGGCCACCCCCTTGAGCGAGGGCAGGTCATCGAACTGCACGCGCAGAATGCGGTCGGCTGGGTGGCCCTGCTCCAGCAGCCGCTGGATCAACTGCAGCTGGAGCGTGGTCTTGCCCACCTGCCGCGGGCCGCGCACGACCACGATGGGCGCCAGATCCCCTTCGAGCTTTCGCTGCATGGTCTGGAAGGCGCGGCGGTGAAACGGCGGGACCGTCTTCGCCGGCTCTCCCGCCCACCACGGGTTGGTCTCGCGTAGAAACGTCTCCAGCGAGGTCGGCAGCCGCTCGATGTCGGAGGTGTCGCGTGCCATGTCAATAGGGTAGAACGTGAAGGGCCGAGAGTAGATGGCGGAACACGCTGAAAGTGCCGCGGCAGAGTGGGGCCAGGACCGGCTTTGCTCTGCTTTCGGTCTCCTACCCGCTGCACTCCCGCGCCGGCCCGGTCGCGTCCGGGCCGGCCTGGGGGTTTTCGACGGTGGTCAGGGCCTGTTCGAGGGTGAAGGCGCCTTCGTAGAGGGCGCGGCCGACGATGATGCCCTCCAGGGGCAGGCGGCGCAGGGCGCGAAGGTGGTCGAGGGTGCCGACGCCGCCGCTGGCGATGATGGGGATGCGGGTGGCGGCGGCCGTGGCGGCGGTGGCTTCGAGGTTGGGGCCGGCCAGGGTGCCGTCGGTGGCGATGTCGGTGTAGATGATCGCGGCCAGGGGCCAGTCGGTGACGCGGCGGGCGATGGCCAGGGCATCGACATCGGTGGTCTGCTCCCAGCCGCTGACGGCCAGGCGCCCGCCGCGGGCGTCCAGGCCCAGCACCAGCCGGCCGCGCAGCGCCGGCCGCCGGGCCAGTTGGGCGAACCAGTCCCAGTTGTTCAGCGCGGCGGTGCCGAGGATGACCCGCTCGACGCCGGCGGAAAGCAGGCTGTCGATGGCGGCCTCGCTGCGCACGCCGCCGCCGACCTCGACCCGCAGGCCCGTGCCCCGGCAGATGCGCTCGATGGCCTCGAGGTGCTCGAGGCGGCCGCTGCGGGCACCGTCGAGGTCGACCACGTGCAGGTAGGTGGCGCCGGCGTCGTGGAATCGCCGGGCCTGCTCGAGCGGGTCATCGCCGTAGGTGGTCTGGCGGTCGTAATCGCCCTGAAGCAGCCGCACCACCCGCCCGCCACGCAGATCGATCGCTGGGATGAGGTACATGCGGCAAAGGTAGTGGATCGGGGGGGGAAAGTCGAAAGGCGAGAGGCGAAAGTCGAAAGGCGCAAGGCAGGTGGGGGGGGGAGATTGTCGGCGGCTGGAGGGAAATCCCGTTGCTGGAAGTATTTGGCGGCAGAGGGGGCAGGGGACAATAGAGAAGCAGGCTGGAAGCCTGCACCACAACGGGCCGGCCGGGCCGTTGCGTGGGGCGGCGGGGGGCGTATGCTGGGGCGGCCGGGCCGAAGCATGGAGATGGTCGATAAATGACGGAAGCAGATACCGCCGGACAGTTGGCGAAGTTGCGCGCGCGGATCGATGAGCTCGACCGCCAGCTTGTGGAACTGCTCAACAAGCGTGCGGAGGTGGTGGTCGAGGTGGGGAAGGTGAAGCGCGGCGGGGTGGCAGCGCCGATCTATGCGCCCGACCGCGAGCAGGCGGTGCTGTCGCAGATTCGCCAGTGCAACCGCGGGCCGCTGCCGGATTCGTGCCTGGAGGCGATCTGGCGCGAGCTGATGAGCGGCAGCTTCGCCCTCGAGCGGCCGCTGCGCATCGGCTACCTGGGCCCGCCGGGCAGCTTCAGCCACCTGGCGGCGAGGCGGAAGTTCGGGGTCAACGTCGAGTACGACGACCTGGCCGACATCAGCGCGGTGTTCGAGGAGATCAGCCGCGGGCACATCGACCTGGGCCTGGTGCCGATCGAGAACTCGGCCATCGGCGGCATCGGCGAGACGCTGGACTGCTTCCTCCAGATGCCGCTGCGCATCTGCGCGGAGGTGCAGATCGCCATCCACCACAACCTGCTGGCCAACTGCCCAGCGAACGAGATCGAGGTGGTCTACTCCAAGCCCGAGGTCACCAGCCAGTGCCGGCGCTGGCTGGGCGTGCAGCTTCGCAATGCGCGGGTGGTGGCCGAGGCCTCCAGCAGCCGCGCGGCCGAGCGTGCCGCGAGCGAGGAGCGTGCCGCGGCGATCGGCTCGACGCTGGCGGGCGAGCTGTACGGGCTGCACGTCGTCTTCGAGAACATCGAGGACAACCCCAGCAACACCACGCGCTTCTTTATCATCGGCAACGACCCGCCCCAGGCCACCGGCGATGACAAGACGGCGCTGATGTTTACCACCGCGCACAAGGTCGGGGCGCTGTCATCGGTGCTCAACGTCTTCGGCAAGCACGGGCTGAACCTGACGCACATCGACAAGCGGCCCTCGCAGCGGGTGAACTGGGAGTACTACTTCTTCGTGGACCTGCTGGGCCACGAGAACGAGCCGCGGGTGCAGGAGGCGATCGCCGAAGCGCGGCTGCACTGCCTCCAGATGACGGTCCTGGGCTCGTTCCCCCATGCCCGCGAGGTGCTGTGAGGGGGCAGAGCTGGGCAGTGGGGGGATCGGCCTGTCGCCGTTCGCGGCCGCCCACCCTACGCGCGATGCGTTGCGGCGCGAAGGATCAGAAATCGGCGCTGCCGTTGATCAGCTCGCGCAGCGCCTGGCCTACATCCTGCTGGCGCATCAGGTGTTCGCCCACGAGGATGCGGTGGACGCCGGCCTGGCGCAGCTTGGCCACGTCCGCGGGGGTGCGGATGCCCGATTCGGCCACGAGGATGCTGGGGTCCTCGATCATCTCGAGCATGCGCAGCGTGTGGGCGAGGTCGGTGGTCATGGTCTTGAGGTTGCGGTTGTTGACGCCCAGCAGGGTGTAGCCGGCGTGGGGAAAGCCGACGTGGGGGCGGATGCGCAGCAGGGTCTCGACGTCGTGGACCTCGAGCAGGGTGGTCATCTTCAGCTCGGTGGCGAGGATGAGCAGGTCGATCAGCTTCGCCTCATCGAGGCACTCGCCGATCAGCAGCACCGCATCGGCCCCGGCGGCGCGGGCCTCGTAGACCTGGTAGGGGTCGACGATGAAGTCCTTTCGCAGCACCGGCAGGTTCACCGCCTGCTTGATCTGGGCGATGTAGTCCAGCGAGCCCTGGAAGTAGCGGCTGTCGGTGAGGCAACTGATGGCCGCCGCGCCGGCCTCGGCGAAGGCGCGGGCGATGGCCACGGGGTCGAAATCGGCCCGGATCAGCCCCGCCGAGGGGCTGGCGCGCTTGATCTCGGCGATGACGCGGAGCCGGTCGCGGGGCCGGGTGACCGCGGCGAAGAAGTTGCGCGCCTGCGGCAGGTCGGCGAGGCGCTGCTTGAGCGCCTCCACGGGCACACGGTTCCTGGCCTGGGCCACCTCCTCCCGCTTGTGTTCCACGATTTCACTGAGCATGTCGGCCAAGGCAACCACTCCCTGCACACCGCAGCATGACATCCTATGCAGACCCCGACCGGCCATCGCGGCCCTGCGGCGCAGCCGGGTCACTTGCGGCGTCGGCAACGGCGACCGCCCGCAGCGCCGCCGCCGGTTCGGCTAGCATACGCATCACCGCCGGCATCATACAGCCCCCGGCGACCGCCGCCATCGAAAGGAGCCCCCTTGGCACGGATCGGACTGCTCTCAGACTCCCACGGCCGCGCGAAGACCACGTTGCGGGCGGTGTCGGTGCTGGCCGGGGCGGGGGTGGATCGGCTGATCCATCTCGGAGACATCGGCAATATCGAGGTTGTCGATGCGCTGCTCTTGCCACACCCCGACCCCAAGCGGGCCGCGCGGGACGAGTTGCTGCCGGCTCACCTGGTGTTCGGCAACGTGGACTGGGAGGCGGAGGAACTGGGTCTGTACGCCCGACGCGTGGGTGTGCAGGTGGACCACCCGATGGGTCGGCTCGAGTTCGACGGCGCCAGCCTCTACTTCACTCACGGCGACAACCCGCACCTGATGGAGCAGGCCCTGGCCCGCGGCGCTACCTATCTCTGTCACGGCCACAGCCACGAGGTTCGGGATGAGCGCATCGGCCCCACGCGGGTGGTCAACCCCGGCGCCCTGTTCCGTGCCGTGGCCTACACGGTGGCGGTGCTGGACACGGCCACGGACCGGCTTGAGTTTTTTCCAGTGAGCAGATGATTTTGAGGCCGAGGGCGGCTATTATCCTTTTCGCTCACCGAAGGTCTGCATGGAGGCAGGATGCAGGGGACCGCAGGGGGGGCGCGCGGGAGGGGGGGCGCGGGGGGGCGGCGCTTGCGCCGCGGCGGGCGTGAGGGTGGGACGTCTGGAGGGTGTCCGGAGTAGTAGTGGATGCCGGGTTCCGGGGATCGGGTTCCAGGTGACCGGGCGATCGGTCCCGAGCGGTCCGAGGCCGGGGTTCGCAGGAAGTGGCCACCAGGCGTGTGGCTGAGTATGCTCACGGGAGACCATGGGGAATGACGTTGGCCCGACCGAACAAGGCAGAGCAACTGGCCGTCCGTACCTATCAGCCGGAAGACCAACCGGCGGTGGAGCGCCTGTATACCGACGGCCTGCTCGCCGGCCAGATCGATCCCAACGATACCGGGGTCGACATCGAGAACATCCCCGAAGCGTTCTTTGACGATGAGGCCAACCACTTCTGGGTGGCCGAGGTCGATGGCCGCGTGGTGGGCATGATCGGTGTGGTTCGCGACACCGACCAGCCCATGGGCGAGATCCGCCGCCTGCGCGTGGACCGTTCCTGGCAGCACACCTCGATCGGGGCGACGCTGATCGAGACCGCCCTGGCCCACTGCCGCCGCCACGGGCTGTTGAAGGTGGTGCTGGACACGCGCTTCGAGCGCGATGCCGCGGTGGGCCTGTTCGACCGGTTCGGCTTCAAGCACAACCGCTCCAAGAGCATACATGGCAAGGAGTTGCTCGAGTTCTACCTCGACCTCTACCGCCGCGATGAGCACGAGCACCAGCAGGACTGAGCCGCCGCGTTTTACCGGGGCCGCACTCTGTGGCCCGTATCCTTTCGGCCTCCGCCATGCCTGAGCCGCCACACCAGCCAGCCGGTGCGCCTGATGAGGCCGCCCTGTTCCACAAGGGCGTGGCGCTGTTCAACGGCGGGCAATGGTTCGAGGCCCACGAGGTGTGGGAGGATGCCTGGCACATGGCCGAAGGCCGCAAGAAGCGGTTCTACCAGGGGCTGATCCAGTGCGCTGTGGCGCTGGTGCATTTGCAGCGGGGCAATCCACGGGGGGTGCGCAACGTCTGGCGGACGTGCCAGAGCAAGTTCGAGGACATGCCGCAGGTCTACATGGGCATCGAGGTGCCCCGGCTGCTGGAGCGGATGCGTCGGGTGATCCAGCCCATCCTCGACCTGCCGCCGCACCGCTTCGACCCGGGCCATCCCCGGCCGCAGCAGTTGCCGTTCGACCCCGAGGCCATGCCCCGTATCGATCTGGTGTACGATCCGTTTGCTTCGAGCCGCTCAGCCCTGCCGCGTTGAGCGGGGCGGTGTGCGCCGGGCCGGGCCGAAGCCGCGGGCTTCGGGGGCGGTATCCAGCGCCGCGGGGCCGTCGATGGTGATGGTGGGGATCGCAGTATGAGTGAGCATTCGCCGCGTGAACCCGATGCCGCCGTCACCGCGCCGTCGTCGCCCGCCCGAGGCGCATCGACCGGCCTGGCCCTTCTGGCAGGCCTGGTGGCGGGCGGGGCGATGACCGTCCTGTGGTGGGCTCAGCCTGCGGTGATGGGCCAGCGATGGGAGATATTGGCCTGGGCGGTGGGCCTGGCGGTGGGGTTTGCTGCGCTGACGTTCGCCGGCCGGGGCCGCTCGATGCTGGGTGTGGGGGCGGGCGTCATCACGCTGATGCTGGTCGGTGCCGGTCACGTGGCGATCGCTGCCGATGCCCATGCCGACCGCCAGGAGCGTATCGACCGGCGTGTGGAGGGATTGCTGGTCAACCCGCCCGAACTGGTCAACGCCCTGCTGAATCAGCTCGACGAGGCGCCGGGGCTTGCCCCTGCTCTGGCTGACCAACTGGCACAGGTTGAGCCGATACCGGCCGACGATGAGGAGGCTGCCCCGCCTGCCGACGTGGGCCGCCCGCTGCATGAGCTGATGGAATCACCCCAGTGGCAGCGGTACATCGAGCAGCGCAACCGCACCGTTGCCCACTACCTTGCCGGCCTGGGCGACGATGAGCGTCATCAACTCGCGGCGGAGCTGGCCCAGCGCGAGCACCCGCCGCAAGCCTTCACCGAGCGGTTGGGTCAGCGCCTCACGCTGCAGAACGCGCTGTGGCTGATGCTGGCCCTGGCCACGGCCGTGCTGTTCGCCTGCGGCGCGGTGGATGCCGCATGGGGCCATCGCGTTGAACAAGGAGCAAGCGGTGATGCCTGACATGAAGCGATCGCGACCGAAGCTGCCGCTGACCTGGCTGCTGCGCGGGATCATGGCCGGGGCCATCGTCGTGTTCGGTATCTGGCTGCTGATTCGCACGCCCTCGCCGGCGCCGGACCCGCCCGATTCGCGCGCGGGCATCATCCGCCTGGCGATTCCCGCGGCGGGCACCATCCACGCCATGGTCGCCGAGCCGCTGGGGTTGAACGAACTGGTGGAGCGCTATGAGCGGGTCGGTGATGAAGCCGCCCCGGATGCCGAGCCGAAGCTGGTGCTCCATGCCGACCGCCGCGCCCCCGCCGCGGCGGTGCTGTTCACCATCGCCCAGGCCCGCGCTCACGGCATCGGCCGGCTGCACATGGCCACGAAGGACACCCACGGCATCGACCTCGGGCTGCCCACCCGGCCCCTTGCGGCTTCGCTCATCGCCGATGAGCGGGCCGCGCTGCGGATCAACCGCGAGGGCGAGCTGTTCATCGGCACCGAGCCGGCCACCGGCGTCGGCCTTACCCGCCTGCTGGCCCGGCATCGGGACATCGAGGCGGATGAGCAGCCGCTGGTGGTGCTGCTCGACCCCCGTCTGCCCACGGGCGAACTGGTGCGCATCATCACGGGCAACCTGATCCCTGCCGGCATCGAACGCCTGGACCTGCGGCCGCTCGATGGCGGCGCTGGCCTGCTCACCGCCCGCCCCGCGCCGCAAGCCGCACCGCCCGATGCGGGCATCCCCCTGGGCGAGCCGGTGATGCAGCGCGGCGAGGCCGCCGACCGGACGGCCCTGCTCGATCGCGCGGCCTCACTCGTTGCCCTGCAACTGACGCGGCGGCTTCGGCCCGATGCCGGGGATGAGACCGCCATCAGCCCCGATGGATACTTCACGCTCGGCCCCCTGCCGGCCGACCGGACCGTCTCCCCCACCGCCGGCGAGGCTCTGGACAGCATCTACACCCACCTGGGCGGCGAGGAGGGCGGGTGGAACTACATCGTCCTCAACGACCCCATCCTGCAACCGCCGGGGGCGCGCGGCGAGGCCGCCTTCTTCGCCGCCACGGCCATCCACGTCGCACAGTCGGCGGTGCGGCAACTGACCGTCCTGGGCGATGTCACCGACATCGCCGTTGCCGGCCAGTGGCTGGGGGCCGAGGACATCTCGCCTATCACCGAAGGCGGACACACGCCCGGCTGGACCGTGACGATCCAGATGCAGGCCGGCTGGACCCCCATCCTGCTGCGCCTCGCCCATGCCAGCAAACCGCCGAAGGCGGCGGTCTTCATCGAGCCCGTGCGCTGAGGCCCCGTGGCCCCGGCGCAGCGGGCGGCAGCTTCGCGGCGATGTCTCATGCGGCTGCGCCGCACCCACGAGGATGAAAATCGCGGGGGCCTCTTACTCCCCTCTCCCACCGGGAGAGGGGCCGGGGGTGAGGGAAGGTTCGGGCCCGCCCTGCTTGTCTGCCCTCACCCCGGCCCTCTCCCGGAAGGAGAGGGAGCCGGATTTTCGGGGCAGACGGCGGCGGGGTGGCGACGGGTATGATGTCCCTGTCAGCCCCCAGCGATGGCGACTGTCCCACGCCGCAAAGGCTGCCATCGCCAGGAGAATCGACCGGTGAGCGGCGCTTCGAAAGAGCCAAGGATTCGGCGTCATCGCCCGGGGCGGCGGGCCGCGGCAGTCTTCCGCCGGGCATCCAGCCGCGCAGCCACCGGCCGTTTCGCTGTTGCAGGATCGAACTGGCCCCCGGGAAGGGAGCGGATCGCTTCATGGAGTCGCCTCATGCCCGCTGAACCGGCCGGCGACAGTGCGCTGACGCAAGGCGAAGCGCTGCAACGGGTTGCCGACGGCGCCGGACCGGACGACCTTGCCGAAGGCGCCGGCAGCGCCCTGGAAGGGGCCAGGCTCTATGCCGATGCGATGCGCATCCTTGAAGACATCGAGCCCCAATGGGGTGATTGCGAAGTCACCGGTGAGCCGGCCGCACCGCAGGTGGTCCGATGTCACTGGCAGTTTGTGATCGAGCATCCCGACAGCGGCAGACTCGAGCTTGTGGAGTTCGCCACGCGTCACCGTGTGAACGAGCGCGGCCTGCGGCGGCTTCGACGGGCTGTGCAGTGGGGTCCGGCACTGCGTGAGATGGCGCCCGCGACCCTCATCGGGGTGCTGGCCACTCTTGTGCCGCTGGTGCTGCTGCTGCGTGACGTTATGCCATGGATGTCGTGGCTGTTCGTCGCCATGCTCGCAGCCATTCCCGTGATGGTCTGGATCGCGGGGCGGCGGATGAAGCGGTGTGGTGGTATCGACCTGATGCGGCATCAACCGTTTGCGTGCCATGCGGTCGAGTTGGAGGGGGATCGGGCCTCGCTCCTGCCGCGCTGAGCCATGGCCGGCCGTCAACGGTTGTGGGGGTACCACCGATGGCACTCGATCACGGCCCTGCGGGCGGGCAGCGGCTGCCCCTTACGCCCCCGCCGGGACGATGCGCAGGGGGATGCGTTTGCGGCCCCAGTCGCCGCAGCGCTGGCCGGGGTCGAACACGCCGGGGATGCGCTCGCCGCAGTGGGCGCAGGCGCCGTTGCTGATGTGGTAGGCGCCCAGTTCGAACCAGTCGCGCTCGATGACCACGTTGCCGCAGCCGGGGCAGTAGGTGCTTTCGCGCTGCAGGTCGTAGACGTTGCCCACGTAGGCGAACTTCAGCCCCAGCTCCAGCGCCTGCTCGCGGGCGCGGATGAGCGTGCTGTGGGGTGTGGGCGGGGTGTCCATCATCTTGAAGTCGGGGTGGAACGCCGTGAAGTGCAGCGGCACATCATCGCCCAGGTGATCCAGAATCCACCGGCACAGCTTCTCGACTTCCTCGGGTGAATCGTTGTGGCCGGGGATCAGCAGCGTGGTGATCTCGAACCAGACGCTGGTGTGGTGGCGCAGGTACTTGAGGGTGTCGAGCACCGGCTTGAGGTGGGTCTGGGTCAGCTTGCGGTAGAAGGTCTCGGTGAAGGCCTTGAGGTCGACGTTGGCCGCATCCATCCACTGGTAGAACTCTTCGCGCGGGCCGGGGCTGATGTAGCCGGCGGTCACGGCGACGGTCCTGATGCCCTCGCGCCGGGCCACCTTCGCGATATCGATGGCGTACTCGGCCCAGATGGTCGGGTCGTTGTAGGTGAAGGCGATGCTGCGGCAGCCGGCGCGCCTGGCGGCGGCGACGATGGCCTCGGGCGTGGCCTCGCCGGCCAGCTTGTCCATCTCGCGGCTCTTGGAGATGTCCCAGTTCTGGCAGAACTTGCACCCGAGGTTGCACCCGGCCGTGCCCAGCGACAGGACCGGCGTGCCGGGCAGGAAGTGGTTGAGCGGCTTTTTCTCGATCGGGTCGATGCAGAAGCCGGAGCTGCGGCCGTAGGTGGTCAGCACCAGGCGGCCGTCCTCGTTGGCGCGCACGAAGCAGAAGCCGCGGCTGCCTGCGGGGATGTGGCACTCCCGCGGGCACAGATAACAGACGACCTTCTTCTTTTGCGGATCTTCCTCGACCGGCGTCCACCATCGCGCCGGATGGGATACCCAAGTCGTGTTGCTCATGATAGAGGGCTCCAGGCCGGCCCGCGGGTGCGCGGCCGGGCGCAGGGGGGCGGTGTGGCGGCCCCCTTCAATGCCACCGTCCACCGGCCGGTTGGCGGCGGCGCTACGGGCCGGTGTCTCGTTCCATAATCTTCTGTGAAATCATAGGCGGGCGGCAGCGTCACCGGTTCGCGGCGGCGCTGGGGATTTCTGTGAAAAGTGCGACCGCCGCTGCTGCATCGAGCCCACCTCGGCCAGGGGCCACCGTATAATCGCATCCACCGGCCCGGTCATCCCGGCCCTGTTCCCCAGCGGGGGGTGCGGGGTGCAATGGCGGGAGGTCTCGTGTGGCCGGATACCCTGGCGAGCCCTGTCATGGCCATCCTGCTGGTTGTCAGTCACCCCCGGCAATGGCCCATCCACGTCCCCGGTGTCGAGGTGGTCGCCGCGCGGCGGTACCTGACCGACCCGGCGTTCAACAACCTGCGGAACACCCGCGTGTTCAACCTCTGCCGCTCCTACGGCTACCAGAGCATGGGCTATTACGTCTCGCTGCTGGCCGAGGCCCGCGGGCACCGGCCCCAGCCGGATGTGGTGACCATCCAGGACATGAAGTCCAGTTCGCTGACGCGGGTGATCGCCGATGACCTCGACCGGCTCATCCAGCGCACCTTCCGCCAGCTCCGCAGCGAGCAGGTCGAGCTGAGCGTCTACTTCGGCCAGACGCTCAACAAGCGGGACCGCCAGCTCGGGGCGCGGCTGTTCGGCCTGTTCACCAGCCCGCTGCTGCGGGCGGTGTTCCAGTGGAAGCGGCGTGCCTGGCAGCTTCAGAGCGTGCGGCCGATCGCGGCGTCGGAAATCCCCGAGGATCACCGCGAGTTCGTCGTCGAGGCCGCCGGGGCCTACTTCACCCGCCGCCAGTGGTCGGGCGTCTCGACGCGGGCGCCGCGCTATCACCTGGCGGTCCTGGTCGACCCCACCGAGCCGCAGCGGCCCTCCAACGACCGGGCGCTGCGCAAGTTCACCCGTGCAGCGCGCGCGGCGGGGGTGGCCACCGAGCTGATTACCCGCGATGACTTTGGCCGGCTGGGCGAGTTCGACGCCCTCTTCATCCGCGCCACCACCTTCGTCAACCACTTCACCTACCGCTTCGCCCGACGCGCTGCGGCCGAGCGCATGGCGGTGATCGACGACCCGGTCTCGATCGCCCGGTGCACCAACAAGGTCTACCTCGCCGAGCGGCTGACCCAGCACCGCATCCCCATCCCCCGGACGCTGATCGTACACCGGGGCAACACCGGGCGCATCGAAGAGGAACTGGGCCTGCCCTGCGTGCTCAAGCAGCCCGACAGCGCCTTTTCCCGCGGCGTGATCAAGGTCGAGACCGCCGAGCAACTCAAGCAGAAGCTGGACCAGCTCCTGTCCAACTCCGAGCTGGTCATCGCCCAGGAGTTCATCCCCACCCAGTTCGACTGGCGCATCGGGGTGCTGGCGGGCAAGCCGCTGTATGCCTGCAAGTATTACATGGCCGGCCGCCACTGGCAGATCCAGATGCGCAACCGCGGCGGGCGGCTGGTCACCGGCCGGTTCGAGACGCTGGATATCGAGGATGTGCCCCCGCAGGTGGTCCGCACCGCGGTGCGCGCAGCGCGGCTGATCGGCGATGGGCTTTACGGTGTGGACCTGAAGCAGATCGGCCGCAAGGTCTACGTCATCGAGGTCAACGACAACCCCAGCATCGATGCCCGCATCGAAGACAAACGCCTCAAGGGCGAGCTCTACCAGCGCATCATCGACTGGTTCGTGGTCCGCATCGAGAAGCTGCGCGCCCCGACGGTCAACGGTGACGGCCGCGCTCGAACCCGCGCCGCCACCCGCCCGCGCGCCGACGGCCTGGTGCTCGATGAATCGGCCACCGGCGATGACAACGGCACCGGTGAGCCCGACCAGGAAGCGCTACAAGAGGATGCGGAGCATCAGGCCGCAGCACGTGGGGGGATCGAATCGGTGTTGGGTGCGCTGCCAACCCCGCACGCCGTCTCCCCCCGAAAGGGGGGCCGGGGGTGAGGGAAGGCTTGCACCCGGCAAGCGTTTTTCCCCTCACCCCGGCCCTCTCCCGCCCCCGAAAGGGGAGAGGAAGTTTTTCCAGGGAAGAGCGACCCTTTCCCCGCGGCCTCACGCGAGCGTGCCCCCATGACCCGCATCTACGTTGACAGCCTCGATGACCCAAGGCTGGCGCCTTACCGCAACCTGCCCGATCGTGAGCTGGCGCGGGAAGGGGGGCTGTTCATCGCCGAAGGTGCCCATGTCACCCACCGGCTGCTTGCCAGCGGGCTCGGGGTCCGGTCGGTGCTGGCCACGCCCCGCCGCGCTGCGCAGGTCGAGCCGCTGCTGGGCGAGCGTGCCCCGCTCTACGTGGCCCCGGCGGAGTGGGTCAACACCGTGGTGGGTTTTCGCTTCCACAGCGGCATCCTGGCCGTGGGTGTGCGGCCGGCGCCGCCGCCGTTGGATACGGTGGTGGCTGCAGCGCCCGCGCCGGTTCGGCTGCTGATCCTGCCGCGGCTGATCAACACCGCCAACCTCGGCGCGATCGTCCGCACGGCGGCCGCGTTGGGCGTCGACGGCATCATCCTGGGGCCGGGATGCTGCGATCCGTTCTATCGTCAGGCGGTGCGCCAGTCGATGGGGGCGGTGTTCACCGTTGCGCTGCTTCGGCCGGCCGATCTGGATGCGTGCCTGCTGTCGCTGCAACGCGAGCACGGCATCGAGCTGATCGCGACGGTGCTGGATGAGGCGGCCACCCCGCTGCCGCAATGCCCCCGGCCGCGGCGGATGGGCCTGCTGCTGGGCAGCGAGGATCATGGTCTGGAGCCGGCGGTGCTGGCGCGGTGCGACCGCCGGGTGACCATCCCGATGCAGCGCGGCACGGATTCGCTGAACGTGGCGGCCAGCGCGGCGGTGTTCCTCTACCACTTCACCCTCGCCACGGGCCCGTGATCCTGCCCGGCCCTCGCCCGAAGGGGGCGACCGCGGCCGGCCGATGGCTGGGCGGGGCCGCGGCCCTACAATGCTGCACCCGCAGAGGGCCGACATGCCGATTCGGCCCTGTTGCCCCCTACAGCCGCCCGCCCGCCGCGAGGCCGGGCCCGGAGCTTTCCCTGACCGGTTTCGGGAGGTGCCCGCATGATGAACCGTCAGCTCGTCCGTTCGCTCACCATCATCCTCGTGATCTTCGGCCTGTTCGTGCTCGTGGCCAAGACCACCCCCTTGCGCCACTGGGACGACCAGCTCTACCTGCTGATGCAGGTGCGAAGGGTCATCCTCGACCACTACGTCGAGAAGCCCGATGAGCAGAAGATGGTCACCGCCGCGGCAAGGGCCATGGCCGAGGCGCTCGGCGACCCGCACACCGTCTACATCCCACCCGAGGAGCTTCAGCAGTGGGATGAGCGGGTGACGGGCACCTACTTCGGCATCGGCGCCACGGTCGAGATGCGCGACGAGCGGCCCCACATCGTCTCCCCGTTCGATGATTCACCCGCCTACCGCGCCGGCGCGATGGCGGGGGACGTGATCCTGCAGATCGAGGGCGAGGACACCCGCGGCATGCCCATGGGCGAGGTGCTCGAGCGGCTGCGCGGTGAGCGTGGCACGCAGGTCACCATCCGCGTACGCCATGAAACGGGCGATCAGGCCACGCTCACCATCGTGCGCGACGAGATCAACATCCCCACCATCCGCGGTCTGCTGCGCGGGCCGGACCAGCGCTGGCAGTACCTGTTCGACAAGGAAAACCGCATCGGCTACATCCGCATCTCGCAGTTCACCGAGCGCACCGCGCCGGACCTGCGTGCGGTGCTCGAGCAGGTGGCGGCTCAGGACGCGCGGGGGCTGATCCTGGATGTGCGATTCAACCCCGGCGGCCGGCTGGACTCGGCCGTTGATCTGTCGGGCCTGTTCCTGGACGGCAGGAAGAAGGTGGTGGCGGTGCGCGGCCGGCGGGAGGCCGAGCGGGTCTACCACGCCCCGGACGCCCCTTCCGTCACCGAGGTGCCCATCGTGGTGCTGATCAACGAGGCCAGCGCCTCGGCGGCTGAAATCCTGGCCGGCGCGCTGAGCGACCACGGCCGCGCGGCCCTGGTGGGCACCCGCTCGTTCGGCAAGGGCAGCGTTCAGGAGGTGGTGCCGCTGCTCGATGGCCAGGGCGCGGTCAAGATCACCCACGCCCACTTCTTCCTGCCCGGCGGCCGCAACATCAACCGGCTGCCCGATTCCGACGTCTGGGGCGTGGACCCCGATGAGGGCAATTACGTGCCGATGACCACCGATCAGGTGCGTCAAATGCGCGAGATCCGCCGGGATCTTGATGCGCTGCGGCCGGACAACGATGCCGATCGCCAGCCGCTGACACCGAAGTGGATCGACGAGAACCTCAGCGACCCGCAACTGGCCGCAGCGCACCGGGCGATGCTCGGTCGGCTGGCCGATGGGGACTGGCCGCAGGTGGGTGAGTCGGGCGGTGAGCTGCTGGTCCAGGAATCGCGCCGCCGCAACCTCCTGCGTCAGCGCGAGCTGCTGGCCGAGCGGCTCGACGAACTCGATGCCGAGCTCGATCGCCTCGGTCGCGGGGATGAGCCCGAGCAGGTTGATGGTCAGCCCGATGCCGAGCTTGATCCCCTGCCCGATGCGACGGATGACGGCCAACCGGTGCCGCAGCCGTGAGCATGATCCTGGGCATCGAGAGCAGTTGCGATGAAACCGCCGCCGCCGTGGTCGAGGATGGCGGGCGGGTGCTTTCCAACATGATCGCCTCGCAGCACGAGCTTCACGCCGAGTATGGCGGGGTGGTGCCCGAGATCGCCAGCCGGGCGCACATCGAGCGGCTGTGGCCGGTAGTCCGCCGCGCCCTGGAAGAGGCCGCGGTCGGCATCGAGGCCATCGACGCCGTTGCCGTGGGCAACCGGCCGGGCCTGATCGGGTCGTTGCTGGTCGGTGTCAGCGCCGCGCAGGCCCTGGCCTGGGCGCTGGGGCGGCCGCTGATCGGCATCGACCACGTGCAGGCCCACCTCCATGCCGCCACGATGCGCCAGCGGGCCGGCGGCGCGGATGATGCCGAGCAGCGCCACACCGCCACGGGCGATGAGGTCTACCCCGCGCTGGGGCTGGTGGTCAGCGGCGGGCATACCAGCCTCTACCGGGTGGATGCGCCGTTGGAACTGACGCTGCTGGGGGCGACGATCGACGATGCGGTCGGCGAGGCCTACGACAAGGCCGCGGTGATATTGGGGCTGGGCTATCCCGGCGGACCGGCGGTGGACGGGGCCGCGCAGCGCGGCCGGGTCGGTCGGTACGAGCTGCCCCGCTCGCTGCTGGGGGCCGACAGCCTGGACTTTTCCTTCAGCGGGCTGAAGACGGCACTGCTTTACAAGGTTCGCGGCCGGCCCATCGGCCGCGGGAAGGAAGCCCGCTTCGAGCGATCGCACGCCGACCTGCCCGATCAGGACCGGTTCGACCTCGCCGCCGCGTTCCAGGAAGCCGCTATCGAGACGCTGATGGTGAAACTCGAGCGCGGCATCGAGCGCATGTCCATGGATGGTGTCCCGCCGCGCTGTCTGCTGCTGGGCGGCGGGGTGGTGGCCAACTCGCTGCTTCGCCGCCGGGCGATGCAACTGGGTGAGGTTCGGGGGGTGACGGTACGGCTGGCGCCGATGGCCTTTTGCCTGGACAACGCGGCGATGATCGCCGGCCTGGCCTGGCACCGCCTCCGCCGGGACCGTGCCGGGGATGGCCTGCAACTGGCCGCTCTCTCAACCCCCCACCGTGCCCCCCGCCCCGCCAGGCGCTGATGGCCGAGCCCATCGCGCCCCGTCCCGATTTGCAGGATGTCCCGGACCTCCGGGGTAGGGCGCGGAAGTTGTAGCATACTCGCCCGTATCTGCTCGGACGCGCTTGTGGCCAGGGCGGTGGGTACAATGGCCGTTGGCGGTCCGGCCCGGGCCGTCGGATCAGCACAGGGCCGCGAAGACCAGCAGGGTCAACACCCAGATGGGCAGGCCGGCGTCATCGCCGCCGTCCTCGCTATGGGATACCAGCCGGTGTTGCAGCAACCTCAGCATCATGGCTCGCTCCGTGGCGCCGTTCTGCGGACAAGCGGCGTGCCACGGTCGGTCCGGCCCCACCCGATGCACGTAAGGCACTAATCAGCATGGCTTTAACGCACTGCCCCCCGCGCGGCCGTCCCCACGCCGCACACCGGATGATGCCCCCGGACCACGCCCGCCGCGGGCTCATGTTGTGCCGCTGCAACATCTGGCCGGCTGCGGCGATGGCGCTGCTCCTGGCCGCGGCTCTGACTGGGGCGATGCCCCATGCCGCCGCGGGGGCGCAGCCCCAGGCCCAGGCGCAGCCCCAACGACAACCCCAGGCACAGGCACAGGCACAGGACCATGGCCAGGACGATGTCCGGGACCTGCGTCGGCCGCAAACGGCCGTTCGCGTGGACTACTCCGAAGCGCGGCAGGCCTTTGTCGAGGCCGAGCGATGGGTCCGCGACGGTGCGGTGAGCGAGCCGGCGCGGCCGATCTGGGTCCGCGGGGTCATCGGTGTCCGCGTGGACCTGCGCTGGGCGGGTATGCCTGCCGGCCCGCGCATGGGTTTCGGTGAGGCCTACGCCGATGGCGATGAGGAGTCGGTGGTCAACCTCGCCCGTTTGGTGCAGCAGGCCACCGATGATGCGATCCTTCGCATGGAGCGCGCCTACCGCCGCGCCATGGAATCGCCCGACCGGCCCGAGGATGGCCTGCTCTCGGCCGAGCAACTCGGGGCGCGGATGCTGCTCGAACTCCAGGTCGGCCGCGGTGGTGAGGCTATCCGCATGGATGTCGGTGAGGATGCCAACGCCATCTTCCACAAGTGGGCGGTGGGGTATCACGGCCTGCGGCTGATCCGCGAAGGCGACGATGGCCCGGCCAGGACGGCGGTGATGTGGCCGGCCACGGCCTTGGCGGGCAACCTCGGGCCCGAGAGCCAGCTTTACCGTCTGATGGCCGATGCCGATTACGACGTGGCTGATGGCCCGCAGATCCGCAAGCAGATCGAGCGCATCGGCCAGTTGCAGGGGCCGCGGCTGGAGCGGTTCGCCATCATCCACGTGGTGCGGCCCAGTCGCACCTCTCCGATCACCCAACTCGTCAGGGGCAACCGGCCCGTGCGGCCGGCCGACCGCGAGGTGGATATGCCCACGCTCGCGGCGATGGGCCAGCGGATGGCCTCGCATCTGGTCAACCGGCAGCGCCGCGACGGCTCATTCGCCGGCACCTACGAGCCGTCGCGCGACAATGAGCCGGCCGCGGCCTCACCGGGGGATACCGCCCTGGCGCTGTACGCGCTGGTGCGGCGCCTGGAGTGGATTTCGCGCCACGA
>PUMS01000171.1 GCA_003551485.1 Phycisphaeraceae bacterium
AGTCATCGAGTCGCTTCAGTTCCTCACCGAGCATCTCGACCAGCGGTGCGATGGTCTGCGCGCTGAAATCGAAGCGGATGCCCGCGGCCTGGAAAAGCTGCGGCAGTGGCCGTGTCCCGCCCAGCGCCAGGGCGCTGCGGTAGTCCTCGAGCGCCCGGTCGCGGTCCTGGCGGGCGTTGCGCCACACCTGGAGGGCACCGACCTGCGCGATGCCGTATTCCACGTAGTAGAACGGATAGCAGTAGATGTGCAACTGGCGCTGCCATCGGCTGCGCCGCTGTTCATCCAGGCCCGACCAGTCGATCAGCGGGCTGGTGAAGCGCCCGGAGATGTCCAGCCAGGCCCCGGCGCGCTGCTCGTGCGTGTGCTCGGGGTGGGTGTAGAGCCAGTGCTGGAACTGGTCGATGGTGGCCATCCACGGGAAGAAGCGGATGATGCCCTCGAGCTGGAGCCGCTTGGCCCGCGCGGCTTCCTCGGGCTCATCGTAGAAGGTGTCGTAGTGGTCGCAGCCCAGCAGTTCCATGGCCATGCTGGCGACTTCGCAGAACTCGATCGGGGCGTGCCGCAGAAACGTCAGCGGCTCATCGCGTGCCGCGAGGGTGTGGAAGGCATGGCCGCCCTCGTGCAGCAGCGTATCGACGTCGCGCTGCACGCCCGCGGCGTTCATGAAGATGAACGGCTGCCGCACCGCGCTGAGGGTGGACTGAAAGCCCCCGGGCCGCTTGGCCTTGCGGCTGTCGAGGTCGAGGTTGCCGTTGTCGCCCAGCGAGGCGAAGTCCTCGGCCAGGTCTGGGCTGAGCCGCTCGAAGATGGCCCGGGTGTTGGCCACGAAGGTGTTGATGTCGGCCGGATCGAACGGCCGCAGCGGCGGCCGGCCGCGCGGATCGACCGAAAGGTCCCACGGCCGCAGCTTCTCAAGCCCCAGTTTCCCGGCCCGGTCGCGGTCGAGCTGCTCGACCAGGGGCATGAAGGTGGCCTCGATGGAATCGGCGAAGCGGATGCAGTCCTCGGGCGTGTAGTCGAAGCGGCCGTAGGCCTTCCACGTGTAGGCGCGAAAGTCGGGCAGGTCGGCGTTGACGGCGATGCGGTGGCGCAGAGCCAGCAGCCTGTCGAATATCTCATCCTGGCGCTGCCGGTCCTGGGCCTGGCGCTGTTCGCCGGCCCGCCAGGCGGCTTCGCGCACGCCGCGGTCGGGCTCTTCGAGGTAGCGGGCAAGCTGCTGGAGCGTCAGTTCGCGGCCCTTGAACTCGACGGTCATCGCGCCGCGCAGCTTGTTGTATTCGGTGGTGAGCCGGGTGGCCTCGGTCTGCAGCGGCACGTTCTCATCTCGGAAGATTTCGACATCGGTCCGCCACTCGCGCAGCAGCACGGCGTAGCGCGGGTCGGCCGCTTCCAGCGCGGCGGCGTGGGGCGACTCGATGAGCTTCTTCTGGAGCTGGAAGAACACCGGCGCGATCCTGGGCCGCACGTTCTCGATGAAGTTCATGTACGCCGCTTCGATCGCCTTGTCCTCGGTATGGCAGGCCAGCTCGATGTTCCGCCGCGCGCCGTACTCGCTGACCACCGCCTGGAGGTCAGACAGGTCGATCAGCCAGCGCCGAACATCCTCCGGCGACTCCAGCGTCCGCTCGAGCAGCGCCTGGTAGAGCGGCTGGAGGTTGGCAAAGTCTGAGCAGTCGAGGTCGGGTGAAACAAAATTACCTTCGAGCCGGGGCTGGGTCATGTTCTGCTCCAGGGCGCGGGGATCGGGGGTATGAGGGTCAGCTCAGGTTCTTCTGCCGCAGGCCGCGGACCTTCATCGGCAGGCCGAACAGGTCGATGAAGCCGCGCGCGGCGGTGATGTCGTAGCCTTCCATGGCGAAGCTGGCCAGCTTCGTGTCATAGAGCGACAGCGGCGACTGCGAGGCCACGGCCAGGGCCCGGCCCTTGTAGAGCTTGACCCGCGCCGTGCCGGTGATGACGCGGTTGACGTGATCGAAGAAGCTCTGAAGCGCCTCGCGCAGCGGGTGAAACCACTGGCCGTAGTAGACCAGTTCGGCGTAACGCAGGGCGAGCTGCTGGGCCTGGTGGTAGGTCTCTCGCTCGAGGCAGAGCTGCTGGAGGGCCTTGTGCGCCTCGTAGAGGATGCTGCCGCCGGGCGTCTCGTACACGCCGCGCGACTTGATGCCCACCAGCCGGTTCTCGGCCAGCACGGTGACACCGACGGCGTGCTCGCCGCCGATGGCGTTGAGCTGCTCGATGAGCGTGTGGGGCTCGAGGGGCCGGCCATCGACGCTGACCGGCGAGCCGGCGTCGAAGCCGACCTCGACGTAGGCCGGCTTGTCGGGGGCCTCGGTCACGGGCCGGGTCATGACCAGGCAGTCATCGCGCGGCTCGTTGGCCGGGTCCTCGATCTCAGCGCCCTCGTGGCTGATGTGCCAGAGGTTGCGGTCGCGGCTGTATATCTTCTCGGCCGACTGCTCGACGGGGATGTCGTGCTCGCGGGCGTACTCGAGGGCGGCCTCGCGGCTGGTCAGCTCGAAGACCGGGTCCTTCCACGGGCTGATGATGGCCAGGTTCGGGTCCAGCGCCTGGTAGGTCAGTTCGAAGCGGACCTGGTCGTTGCCCTTGCCGGTGGCGCCGTGGCCGACGGCATCGGCCCCGGTCTCGTGGGCCACCAGCACCTGGTGGCGGGCGATCAGCGGCCGGGCGATGCTGGTGCCCAGCAGGTAGTCGTTCTCGTAGACGGCGTGGGCGCGGAGCATGGGAAGGCAGTACTGCTCGGCGAACTCGAGCCTCAGGTCGCGAACGACGACCTCATCGGCCCCGCTGGCGCGGGCCTTGGCCTCGATGCCGGCCAGTTCATCGCCCTGGCCGATCTCGGCGGCGAAGGCCACCAGCTTCACCCCCGGATAGCGCTGCTTGAGCCAGGGGAGGATGACCGAGGTGTCCAGCCCGCCGGAATAGGCGAGCACGATCTTCCTGGGTGGGGCCTGCGTCATGCGGCAACTCCGAAAAAGGGGCGGGGCGAACGAGACAACATACCGCTTCGGCCCGCCCCGGGCCAGAGGGCGGAAGCCGATCGACCGCAATGGGGGCGCCAGGATGCGGTCGCGGACGGTGCCCGTGGCGGCCGGTCCACCCGTGCTGACCCGTACGCCAGCGGCACTGGCCGGCAAAGGGCCGGCGGCACGCGGTGCGCGGCTTGACCGTCGGGCGGGGGCAGGTCATCATCTTCCCGCGGGCGCCCATGCACGCGTAAGCCGAAATGCCGCTGGAGCAGCGCCGCAGCGACCGGTGCGCGGCCTTCGGCCCCACCGTTGCCCCCGCCATCCCACTTTGGCGCCCTGCCCTATGATGAGGGGTTGATGCCGACGTCGCCCAACCACCAGCCGTCACCGCCGCCGGATTCGCCCCGGCCGCGGCCCGATGCCGATGCCGCAACGGGCAGCGCTGACACCGCGAATGCGGATTCCGCCGCGGACCTGATCGAGAAGCCGCTGCGCGACACCCATCCGCTGATCTGGCTGCTGACGCTGGTCGGCCCCTTTGCCCTCACCGCGGCGATCCTGGTGCTGTTGTGGGGGGCCTACGGCTGGGAATACATGGCCCGCCTGGTGTCCACGGCAGTGGTCACGTTCTTCTTCTTCGGCCGGTTCATCATCGTCCTGGGCCAGACCACCGGGGAAGCTGACGGCATGCGGCTGCTGTTCTCACCCCAGCAGCTTGCGCTGATGGTCTTCTACATGGACCTGATGGTGGCCACGCTGCTGACCTGCCACCTTCGCTTCCTGTTCCGCCTGCCCGCGCTGGGCTGGCGGCTTCGGGAACTGATCAACGATGGCCGGTTCATCCTCGAGGCCCATCCGTGGATGGGCAAGGTGACGTTCCTGGGCATCGTGGCCTTCGTCACCTTCCCCCTGGCGGCCACCGGCAGCGTGGGCGGGTCGATCTTCGGCCGGCTGCTGGGCATGACGCGGATCGCCACATTCCTGGGCGTGGTGCTGGGCAGCATCATCGGCTGCGGGGTGATGTATGTCGGGGCCGAGATCATCAACGAGCACGTGTACAAGGGTGAGCAAGAGCAGAATCCGTGGCTGTTCTGGGGCGGCGTGGCCTTTGTCGCAGCGCTGATCCTGATCCTCAACCACCGCTACCGCCAGCTCAAGAAGCACCACATGGACCGCCGCGCCGCCGAGCAGGCCAAGGCCCAGCGCCGTGCCGAGCGCCAGGCCCAGCGCCGCCGCCGCAAGGCAGCCCGCAACGCCGCTTCCGGCCACCAGCCCAGCGAGTGACTCCGGGAGATCGCCGCCGGAAGCGAGCAGAGCGTAGAGTGGGTAGAGCGAGGCCTTGCGGAGACCCGGCCCCGGCTTCGCAGCGGCATTTTGGCGGCGGGGGAACGGATGGTGTACCCTGCCCGTGGCGGCGGGGTGGCCCCACCCGGCGGATTCCCCCGTTGCCTGGATGTTGCCCACCGATGCCCATTCGCTTCGCTTTCAGCACGTTGAGCTACCCCGATCTCACCCTGGCCGAGGCCGTGGAGAAAGCCGGCGAGCTGGGGTTCGACGGCATCGAGCTGCGCACCCTGGGCAGCGGGGAGTCGCCGCTGAGGGCCGACCCGGCCCGGGGCGATCCGGCCGATCATGCCCGCACGCTGCGAGAGGCCGGTATCGAGCCGGTGTGCCTGTCCACCTCCCACGCGCTGCACCACGCCGATGAGGATGCGGGCGCCCGTGCGGTCAGTCAGGTCGAGTACGCGATGGACCTGGCCGCGGCGGTTGGCTGCGGCCGGGTACGGGTGATGGGGCATCAGGCGGTGGGGGGTGAGCCGCTTGCGGCGACGATGCAGCGCATCGCTCGCCGCGCTGCCCAACTGCTCGATCGTGGCGGCGATGCGGGGCTCGAGTTGCTTTTCGAGAACGGCGGCCCCCTGGCCCGGGCGCGGCCGTGGTGGGACCTGGCCAACACGCTCGACCACCCGCTGCTGGGCATGCTGTGGAACCAGCTTGGCGCCGTCGCGGCGGGCGAGGGGTCGGCGGTCTGGGTGCCACTGCTGCACACG
>PUMS01000216.1 GCA_003551485.1 Phycisphaeraceae bacterium
CCGCCCCCGGCCCCCGGCCCCCCCAACTTACGTCCCGCGCGTGTGCCGCATAAGTTGATGGCATTCGTATCCGACACCGTTTCCGCGCCTCCTGGTCTTCGCGCTGAGGGATTGACCCGCGCGCCGGGCGATGCCCCCACCGCACGCTGGTTACGTACCCGCGGCGAGCGACGCCGCCTCGTGCCATGCGTGGGCCCTGCGGTTGGCCGCGCGCACGCGATCGACGACCACATCGTACGGCCGCTCGAACGGGTCCATCAGTCCGTTCTCGTTGAGTTCACCGTGCGCGCTGCGCTTGCCGCCATCCCACTGCTCCATGAAGCCGCAGTGATGCCAGCCGAGCATGAACGGCAGCGACATGATGCCTTCGAGGTACTCGAAGTATGCCTGACCGACAGCTTCGATGCTCGGCACGAGATGGCCCTTGACCCGGGTCTGGTGTGGCGGCTTCGGGCATGCGAAGCTGCCATCGCCGTTGAGGATCAGCTTGGCCGTCCGCTGATGCAGCGCTATCAAGCCGTCACGCTGGTCCGCGAACGGCAGGTAGCACTGGATGAACACGATGTCCACGTGGCGGCGGACGATGTCGATCAGCCACGATGGGATCGCGTGGGGACTGTGAAGCTTGTCACCGAGCAGCAGGTGGTGGCGGTCAACCTGCCGGATCGCCCGGGCGTGCACCTCGTACCAGCGCTCGGCCGCGCGCGCGAGCAGAGCATCGCCATCCCCGCGGGCCCGCTCGGGGTCGGCGGGCCGGGGCCAGTCCGTGCGGCGGCGCAACTCGTCCCACGTCTTCGCCGCCACCCCGTGCACCGTTGCGGCCTGCCCGGCATCGCCGTAACGCTCTTGCAGGCATTCGATCCACGCGTTCTTGCCCGGCGCGTGGTATGGCAATGACCGCAGGTCAGCGACCCACGGATGAATCGGCAGCGCGAGCATCTGATGCTGGCCCGGATAGAAGTACCAGCGCGGGATGTCACTGAACGCATAGCCGATGAGGTTGCGGCTGTCGCGGTGCTCGCCGCAGACCGCGATCGCCCGGTTGAGCACCGTGCTGGCGAACGGCTCATCGAACACATCCGGGAACCGATCGGCGCCGAAGCGGAAGCGCGAGCCGAGATGGACCGCATCAAGGCATACCGCGTAACAGCATTGATCGCGGAACAGGGCCGCCGGCACGCCGTGGGTATGCATGCCCAGCGTGTTGAAACCCCAGTCACGCATCCGCGCAAGTGACGCATCGACGAGGCGCTTCAGCGCTGTGCCATGGGGGTTGAAGCCGCCATCGTCGGCTTCGAGGTCCGCGCCGTAGCGGGCCAGCGTCGCCTCACGGTTATACGGTGCCAGCCAGCAATCTGGTTGAAGGTGATTGATGCCCAGCGACACAAACCGCCGCCCGGCACTGTCGACCAGCCACCACACGTGGTCGTGCTGAGCGACCGTGATGCGGTTCATGGTGTGAGCGCCAGTAGCCATTCATCACCCGACCATGCGTTGTCCGATGACGGCAAGTTCCAGTGTGCTGGCTCACCGTGAACTTGGCGCCGGGCCGTTTGAGGACAACGACTCGGCTGCGACGTCCTGTCGCACGGATCGCGGCGTCCGGCCGCGAAGGTTTATCGCATGGTGCCAATCCGCAGGGGGGCGCCATGGCGGCGGCCCCCTGCGTCTTGGCCCCTGGGTCGGCGCTCGGGTCGCTCCTCAGCGTTGCCCTATCCTCCGGCCAGGTCATCGGCATGGTAGCCCGCGCCCGGCGGGCAGGCCAGCATCGGCGGGGCGCCGGCGGACTCATGCGGCTTGCCACTGGCGACGGCGGCAGGCGCGGGCCGCTTCCAGGCGCCGGTCGCGTTCGCTGAGGTTCATTGGTGGGTTGAGCGCGGAGCGCTGTCGAAGCCGTCGCTCGCAAGGCCTCGCTCTACCCACCCTGCGGCCTGGGCCGTCTCGGCGGCATTCCGGCATACGGGCCGCAGAGCGGCCGGGGAGGCCGCGCTCCATGGTGGTGTGTAGGGGGTCACACCGCGGCGGGCAGGGCCTCGTAGAGGTGGCGGTGCAGGTACTGGCCGGTGAAGGAGCCCTCCTGCCCGGCCACGTGCTCGGGGGGGCCCTGGGCGACGATGCGTCCGCCGCGGTCGCCGCCTTCGGGGCCGAGGTCGATGATCCAGTCGGCGCTCTTGATCACGTCCATGTTGTGCTCGATGACCACGATCGTGTTGCCCTGGTCGGCCAGCCGGTGCAGCACGCTCAGCAGTTTCTCGACGTCGGCAAAGTGCAGGCCGGTGGTCGGCTCATCGAGGATGTAGAGCGTGCTGCCGGTGCTTCGCTTGCCCAGTTCGGTGGCCAGCTTCACGCGCTGGGCCTCGCCGCCGGAGAGGGTGGTCGAGCTCTGGCCCAGCTCGACGTAGCTGAGGCCCACATCGTTGAGCGCTTCGAGCAGGCGGCGGATGTTGTCGAAGCTCTCGAAGAAGCTCAAGGCCTCCTCGACGGTCATGGCCAGCACATCGGCGATGCTCTTGCCCTTGTAGTGCACCTCGAGCGTCTCGCGGTTGTAGCGCCGGCCGTGGCAGGTCTCGCACTGGACGTAGACATCGGGCAGGAAGTGCATCTCGATCTTCTTCACGCCCTGGCCCTGGCAGGCCTCGCAGCGGCCGCCCTTGACGTTGAAGCTGAAGCGGCCGGGCTTGTAGCCGCGGATGCGCGCCTCCCTGGTCTGGTGGAACAGGTGGCGGATCAGGTCGAACACGCCGGTGTAGGTCGCGGGGTTGGACCGCGGCGTGCGGCCGATGGGCGACTGATCGACCTCGATGACCCGCTCGATCTGCCCCAGGCCCGTGACCCGCTCGTGGGCGCCGGGCTTGTCCTTCGAGCCCAGCAGGTGCCGCCGCGCTGCCCGAAGCAATATCTGGTTGACCAGCGTGCTCTTGCCCGAGCCGCTCACGCCCGTGACGCAGACGATCCCGCCGAGGGGAAAGGCCACATCGACGGCCTTGAGGTTGTTCTCCGCAGCGCCCTTGACCACCACTGCGCGGGAGGGGCTGACGTTCCGCCGCTCGCCGGGCAGTTCGATCGAGCGGACCCCTGAGAGGAACTGGCCGGTGAGCGAGCCGGGATGGGCGATGACCACCTCCAGCGGCCCCTCGACCACCACGCGGCCGCCGTGGCGGCCCGGGCCCGGTCCCATGTCCAGCACGTGATCGGCGGCGCGGATGGTGTCCTCATCGTGCTCGACCACGATCACCGTGTTGCCGATGTCGGTCAGGTGCCGCAGCGTGGAGATGAGCCGGTCGTTGTCGCGCTGGTGCAGGCCGATGGTGGGTTCATCGAGCACGTAGCAGCAGCCGACCAGGCCGGAGCCGACCTGCGTGGCCAGGCGGATGCGCTGGCCCTCACCGCCCGAGAGCGAGCCGGTCGAGCGGTTGAGGTTCAGATAGCCCAGCCCGACGCTGACCATGAACCCCAGCCTGGCCTGCACCTCCTTGAGCACCGGCTCGGCGATGGCGCGCCGCTCGGCGTTGAGCTCGAGGCGCTGGAAGAAGTCCTGGGCCTGTTCGATGGTCAGGGCGGTGACATCGGCGATGTTGTAAAGCTCAGCGCGGCCGAAGCCGCCGCCCGAGCCGTCGCGGCCGGGCCAGTCGGCCTCGAGGAACACGTGCAGCGCAGCCGGCTGAAGCCGCTGCCCGCCGCAGCTCTCGCACGGCGCTTCGGAAAGGTAGGGATGGAGCCTGGACTTGACGTAATCGCTGTCGGTGTTTTCAAAGCGGCTCTGGAGGTTGGGGATGACGCCTTTGAAGCTGCACCCGTATTTCGCCTCATCACGCTCGCTGGTGCCGTGCAGCAGGATGCGCCGAAGCGTGCGCGACAGCTTGTTGAATGGGATGTCCGGATCGGCGCTGAAGTTGCGGCAGAAGCGCCGAAGCGCCCGGGCGTACCAGATGTTCATCCGTTTGCCATGCTCGCGCCAGGCGGCGATGGCGCCTTCGTTGAGGCTGCGCTCGGGGTCGGGCACGATCAGGTCGGGGTCGAACTCGAGGATCGTGCCCAACCCCCCGCAGGCCGGGCACGCCCCGTGGGGGCTGTTGAAGCTGAACAGGCGCGGCTCGAGCTCGGACAGGCTCGCATCCGGGTGGCGGGCGCAGGCATAGCGGTCGCTGTAGAGGTGGTCGGTCCAGGTGTCGGCGGCACGGTCGGTCTGCTCGCTGACGATCAGCAGCCCATCGGCCAGGCGCAGGCTCAGCTCGACCGATTCGGTCAGCCGCGTGCGCAGCCGCAAGAGTTCCTGCTCATCGCTGCGTCGAACGACGATGCGGTCGACGACGACCTCGATGTCGTGGGCCTGGTAGCGCTGCTTCTTGGTGGTGAAGGGGGTGCCGCCCTCGAGTTCGCGCAGGTCGATGACCTTGCCATCGACGCGGGCGCGGATGAAGCCCTGCCGGGAGAGGCCCTCGAACACCTCCTTGTGCTGGCCCTTCTTGCCGCGGATCACCGGCGCCAGCAGCATGAGGCGGGCGCCCTCATCCATGCCCAGGATGGTGTCGACGATCTGCTCGGCCGATTGCCCGGCGATGGGCTCGCCGCAGACCCGGCCCCTGGCATCGCGATGCCAGCACCGGGGCTGGCCGGCGCGGGCGAACAGCAGGCGCAGGTAGTCGTAGATCTCGGTCGTGGTGGCCACGGTGGACCGCGGATTGTGCGAGGCCGAGCGCTGCTCGATGGCGATGGTGGGCGGCAGGCCCTCGATGGACTCGATGTCGGGCTTCTGGAGTTGGTCGAGGAATTGGCGCGCGTATGCGGAAAGGCTTTCCACGTATTTGCGCTGGCCCTCGGCGTAGATCGTGTCGAACGCGAGGCTGCTCTTGCCGCTGCCCGACAGGCCGGTGATGACGATGAAGCGATCGCGCGGCAGGTCGACGTCGATGCCCTGAAGGTTGTGCTCGCGGGCGCCTCGGATGGAGATCATTCGCTGCTGCATGGCAGGATTGTAGGACCACGCCGCCCACCATCGCCATCGAGCAGCGCTCGGCCTCGCACAATCCGCGGTC
>PUMS01000125.1 GCA_003551485.1 Phycisphaeraceae bacterium
CACGGCGGGGCGGTAGACCAGCATCCGGCTGCCGATGAAGATCAGCAGCCACGCCGCCATCGAAAGCACGAGCATGCCACCCAATCCCGCCGGGCCGGCATCGAAGCGGATGAGCCAGGACAGCACCATGCGGACCTCGCTCCCACTGAGGATGAACAGGACCGGCACAAGCCCGCACGCAAGCACCGCAATGCCCCGCGCCAACCCCCGGACCCCGGCCATCACCATGGCGACGATGCCGGCCACGAGCGGGAACACCGCCAGGAACTTGAGCACGCCCGGAACATGAGGATCATCGAGAACCTCAAAGTTTACGAACACCACCTCAATGTCTGACCCCCGTTGAAGCACCCCGATCGGAGTGATGGTAGCCAGGGTCACGATCAGCCCCAGGCTGAAGATCGCGACGCTTCGCCTGCGATCCTCGGCTTCTTGCGTGCGGTACAGAGTCTGCATTGCGGCAATCTCCCATCGTCACGCCACGCCCTGACCGCGGCTGACAATCTCTCGACGTCACCATGGCCATGTCGCCCGTCGCCCGTGCAGACGCATCAGCGGGCAGTCGCCCATCCATGTCAAGGTCCACGATACGACCGCGATTTTACAGTTCGCGGGCATCACTGTCAACCGTGCGACGATGGGTTTGTGAACGCTCGATGGAAACGTCACGGTCATTCTGTCAGCAGGAATTGGCAGAGGGCAGACCGCCGGGCGGGGCCGGCGCCCGCGGACACGAGGGCGAGGCGCGGTCGGCGTCGCTGGGGAGTAAAATGGGCCCCGAAGCGCTTCGGGGCCACGGCGGCCGCGGGGCCTTCGGCAACACGGGATGGGCTGGCCCGCAAAGACGCAGTCGCGGCAATGGGACGATGAGGCCCTTGAGCAGCTCACACCCGAACAGCGGCAGCGCCTCCGCGAGACCTACCCCGACATGCCGCGTTGGTCCGGCTCAAGGCAGCGCATCGGGCAACGCGCACACACACACATACGGGAGCCCATCATGCAAGTCGCCCTGATCATCCTCGCGGTCATCATCCTCGGCGGCGGCGCCTACCTGTTGGCCATGCGCCTCGACCGCGACCGCATCGCCGATCACATCCACCAGCGCGGCGGGCGCGTGGTCAGCATCACCTGGGCGCCGTTCGGCAAGGGCTGGTTCGGCGAGAAGAACGCCCGCATCTACGAGGTGGTCTACTACGATGCCGACGGCGAGCAGCACTTCGCCACCTGCAAGACCTCGATGTGGGCCGGCGTCTACTGGACCGATGACCACATCAGCCACCACCGCCCCCGCTGGTACGACGATGCACCAAAGGAAAACCGCCCCGGGGACCCGATCATCGGCCACATCAACAACCCCGATGAGGCTGCCGACACCCTTTCGCAGCTCCAGGAAGAGAACCGCCGCCTCCGCGAGCAGCTCGAGCGCGCCCAGGCCGCGGACGCCCCGCCACGCGATCCACCGGCAACGTGAGAACGGTGAGGCGGTGACCCCCATCGGCTCCAGGCACTGGCGGGCTGACAGGTGAGGCACTTATCATGCCCGCCATGCTCGATTGCCTCGGTCCCGGCACCATCCTCGGCTACTGCACCAACGTCCACCCCGCGCCAAGTTACGAGGCGCTGACGGAGATGCTGCGCACCCATGCCGCGCCGGTGCGCCGGCAGGCCTTTGGCGATTCGCCCATGGGCATCGGCCTGTGGCTGCCGGCGGCGGCGGCCAGGCAGGTGATCGAACAGGGCCGCATCGACGAACTGCGGCATCTGCTCGATGAACTGGCCCTGGTGCCCTACACGTTCAACGGCTTTCCGCACGATGACTTCCACCAGGAGCAGGTCAAGCACGCGGTCTACCGGCCCGACTGGTCCGACCCGCGCCGGCTGCGTTACACGCTGGACCTTGCCCAGATCCTCGCAGCGCTGCTCGAACCGGGGGCGGAGGGCTCGATCTCAACGTTGCCGCTGGGCTGGCCCGGCTCGCCCTGCCCGCCCTTCCGTATCGAAGATGCCGCGGCCAAGCTGGTGGAACTCACCTTCGAGCTGGCCCGGCTCGAAGAGCGCACCGGAAGGCTGATCCACGTCGACCTCGAGCCCGAGCCGGGCTGCCTGCTCGACCGCGCTGAAGACGCCGTGGCCCTGTTCCACAACCACCTGCTGCCGCGCGGGCCGGCGGATGTCATCCGCCGTCACCTGCGCATCTGCCACGATGTGTGCCACGCGGCGGTGATGTGCCAGCCGCAGCAGGCCGCCCTGTCGGCCTATCGCGAGGCGGGCATCGCCGTGGGCAAGGTGCAGCTTTCATCGGCCATCCACGTGCCGCTGCACCGCCGCACGGTCATGCAGCGGAGCGAAGCGATCAAGGCCCTCGAGGCCTTCAACGAGCCGCGCTACCTGCACCAGACCGTCATCACCGACCGCCACGGCGAGCACCACCTGTTCGACGACCTGCCCGCCGCGCTGAGACACCTGCGTCGGCATACCCCCGAGGGCGACTGGCGTGTGCATTTCCACGTGCCATTGGATGCCGGTGACCTGGGGCCGCTGCGCACCACGCGTGATGAGGTGCTCACCTGCCTCGATGCGCTGCGAGCGCAGCAGGAGGCGGCCGGCCCCGATACACCCCCGCCCGTGCGCCACTTCGAGGTCGAGACCTACGCCTGGAGCGTGCTGCCCGAGGCGATGCGGCCGCAGTCGCTGGCCGAGGGCATCGCCCGCGAGATGCGGTGGGTCATCGAGCACGCCGCGGCCGAGCGGAGCCGCTGATGCACCGGCTGCGACCCTGGCTGGAACTGATGCGGCTGAGCAACCTGCCCACGGTCGTGGGCAACTGCATGAGCGGCGCGGCGGCGGCCCTGGCCGCGGGAACCAGCGGGGGCGCTTCCGTTCTCGCTGAACCGATGCTGTGGTGGGCGGTGCTGGCCGTGGCCCTCTGTTACATCGGCGGCATGGCGCTCAACGATGTCGCCGATGCCAGGCGCGACGCCGCCGCCGGCCGGGCACGGCCCATCCCGGCCGGGCACATCCGGCGCGGCCATGCGCTGGTGTTCGCCCTGACCTGCCTGGCCGCCGGGCCCGCCCTGCTGGGTTTGACGGGGCCAACCGAGGCGATGGGGGCGGCGATAGCGCTGGTGGCGCTGATCGTCGGCTACGATCTGTTGCACGGGCGCTGGGCCGGGGCGGTGGTGCTGATGGGGCTGTGCCGCGCGGCGGTGTACGTGGTGGCCGCCGCGGCGGTGGCCCCGGGTGCGTGGTGGAATGAACCGAGGGCCCTGGCCGCCATCGCCGGGCTTGTGGCGCTCTACACCACCGCCATCACCGTGGTGGCCCGGATGGAGGACCGGTCGGGTCTGGATGCGCGGCGATGGCTGGCCCTGGCGATGGCGCTGCTGCCGCTGGGGGCCCTGGCCGTGGCCCAGCCGCGACAGCACCTGGCCGTAGCGCTGGTCGCCGGGGGGCTGATGCTGGCCTGGCTGGGCCGCAGCGCCCGGTTCGTCCTGATGCGCCCGCCGCGCACGCGGGAGGCGGTCATGGGCTGGCTGGCGGGGATGTGCCTCGTGGATGCGTTCTTTCTGGCCATCATGGACCAGCCGGCCGCCGCGGCGGTGGCCGTCGGATGCTTTGTCCTCACAACACTTGCCCACCGCCGCATCAGCGGCACGTGAAGGGCGAGCTGAAAGGAATCACCGGCCATGGCTCAAGGCGTTGCCGTGCTGCTCATCGTCGGGCTGAACCAGACACTGCTTTCCCATGCGCCGCGGCTGTCGGCCCATGCGGGCCGTGGCCGCATCCGGGTGTTGAAGCCGTGTCTGCCCGCGGTCACCACCAGCGTGCAGTCGAGCATGCTCACCGGCGCCCTGCCCGCCGAGCACGGCATCGTGGCCAACGGCTGGTACGACCGCACGCTGGCCGAGGTGCAGTTCTGGAAGCAGAGCAACCGCCTGGTCGAGCGCGAGAAGGTGTGGGAAACAGCGCGGCGGAGAGACCCCTCGGTCACCTGCGCCAAGCTGTTCTGGTGGTACAACATGTATTCCTCGGCCGATGTCTCGGTCACGCCGCGGCCGATGTACAAGGCCGATGGCCGCAAGATTCCCGACATCTACACCCACCCGCCCGAGCTTCGCCACGAGCTTCAAGGTGAGTTGGGCCGATTTCCCCTGT
Source organism: Phycisphaeraceae bacterium (assembly GCA_003551485.1). Taxonomy (GTDB): domain Bacteria; phylum Planctomycetota; class Phycisphaerae; order Phycisphaerales; family Phycisphaeraceae; genus B1Sed10-187. The sequence goes on from PUMS01000125.1 coordinate 4,156, forward strand.
TCAACTTCTGGGGCCCGGCGGCCTCGATCGTCTCCAGCCGCTGGATCGCACGTTGCGCACAGGCCGTCGCCCGGCGGTTCGACCCCACATTGAACCTGGTCTACCTGCCCCACCTGGACTACCCGCTTCAGAAGTTCGGCCCGCGCGATGCATCCATCGCGGCCGAGGTCGCCGCCATCGACGCCATCGCCGGTGAGCTGATCGACTTCTTCACCGAACGCGGCAGCCGCGTGCTGATCGTCAGCGAATACGGCATCGAGCCGGTCGAGGCCCCGGTACACATCAACCGCGCCCTGCGAGAAGCGGGCCTGCTGCGCGTGCGCGACGAGCAGGGCCTCGAACTGCTCGATGCCGGCGCCAGCGAGGCCTTCGCCGTGGCCGACCACCAGGTGGCCCATGTCTACGTGCGAAACCCGGATGCGGTCGGTCGCGTGGCCGGGATGCTCGGCAGGCTCGATGGCGTGGGGCAGGTGCTCGATGCCGAGGGCAAGGCCACGGCGGGGCTGGACCACCCGCGAAGCGGTGACCTTGTAGTGGTTGCAGCACCGGGCCGGTGGTTCACCTACTACTACTGGCTCGATGATGCCCGCGCCCCGGACTTTGCCCGCACCGTCGACATCCACCGCAAACCCGGCTTCGACCCGGCCGAGATGTTCATCGACCCGGCCATCCGCTTTCCCCGCCTCAGCATCGCCTGGAAGCTGCTCAAGCGCAAGCTGGGCATGAGGCAACTGCTCGATGTCATCGGCCTCGATGCCACGCTCATCCGCGGCTCCCACGGCCGCACCGACCTGCCCGCCACCGAGCAGCCGATCCTCATCGAGCCGACCGCCACCCCCCCCGCCATCCCCCCCGCCATCCCCCCCTCCACCA